>NZ_CP108456.1 GCF_036241575.1 Streptomyces sp. NBC_01267
CCTATCGCTGCGCGATAGGCAAGCGCAGCGCCTCGCTTCGCTCACCGCTCCCATGCTCCGCATGGGAGGCTCCTCCGCTTCGCTCCTGGAGCCAGCGAAAGCCGGCCGCTGCGCGGCCAGCTGGAGCACGCGCTTCGCGCTGCCCACTGACAGGATGACAGAACCCCTAATTGGCTACTTGGTAAGGAAGTTGGCAAGAAATAGCATAGTCCGGGGTGCGTCCGCTTCGCTTCCTCACCCTGACTCACTTCCAGCTGCGCCTCCTTGCCAGTCGACCCTTGGAGTGGGTTGACTGGCAAGGAGTGGACCGTTGGGGGTCGAGGTCCGCATCACACAATGATGCAGATGTAATATTGGTGAAAACGAGGCCAACCCTTGAAGTGGCCTGATTCGTTCGTACCGTGAGATCAGTGAAACTGCGCAAGACCAGGCCGGTCCGACACCATCGGCGCAGCACCGGCCTGGTACCAAGATGACCCGCACATCAGCAACATCCTTCAGCAACACCACAACTACACAGCTTCATTAGTCCATTGCAGGAGACGCAGGGCGGCCGTGGAGGGCCGGAGAGGAGCCGCGGTGTCCCGGGAGTCGCACGGGAGCCACAGAGGCTCCACAGCGGGCGTTGGGGGCCTCCACAGCAAGCAGGGGCGATTCGGGGTGCCGATTGTTGGGGCGTTTCACCGGCAGGGTGTGTGTCTGCCGGTGTCAAGGGGCCTGCCGGTGGTGGGCCTTGAGCATCCAAGAGCAGGCACTGTCATCTTCATGTACGAGGTCCTGGTTGAGGCCTCGCGCGCGCGTGCGTCTTAAGGAAAAGAGAGCGGCTGCGCGAAACCGTCCCTGACCTGCGATTTCTCTGAGGGGTATGTGTCAGCGCTGACACATTGACCTGCAGAAATGTGTCAGCGGCACCACATCAGCACCCACATTTGCCAAGCTAGCTTGTATAACTATGCATCGTTGCTGGTGAGCCCAGGTTTTCAGAGAACTAGGCCGGATCGGTTGGGTGTCGGCGTCGACACCGAAGCGTCATGCCAGCATGTACAAATCTGCCAACTGGGCTTGGATAAATGCTAGGTTCATTGTGACCCGCAGGATCGAGGACAGGACGACCATCGATGGCCCGCCAGCCAAAGCGCCCTACCTCTGGCCGCGACACGGGCAGGAAGATTGCCGCTGTACAGCCCGGTGGTGACAGTGCCTTCCGGGAAACCCTGTCATCCCGGCTCGGGCAGGGCCCCAAGCCACCGACCCGTAAGCGGCCGGTGCAACAGATGGACGTCCACGTCCGGTACACCTACCGCGCGCCCCACGAGATGTACGGTCGGTCCGGCTACAGCGTGGTCTCCAACGACTTCCTCGCCGACGTTCTGGCCGTGCTGATCGCCCAGCACGGTATGTCCCCGATCCAGTCCGCAGTTCTGCTGTGGTGCATCGGCCGACAACGCGAGGGCTGGGTGCGCGTTACCCACAAGAAGATCGCCGAAAAACTGAACGTGGAGCGGTCGAACGTCACCCGGGCCATCGGCCGCCTGGAGGAATGGCACATGCTCCAGCGCGTCGAAACCGGCCTGATCTTCGTGAACCCGATGCTCGGGTTCGAGGGCAACGGCGACAAACAGCAGGAAATCCTGAACGCGCTGCGCGACGCCGACGGAAGCCTCCCTGAGAACGTCTTCCCGGCCCTGCACGCTCCGCTGCCGCCGCGTAGCGTGCAGCTGGAACTCGGATCCGAAGACGGGGACGATGAGGGTGTCGACAAGGAGGGACAGGCATGCTGATCCAGGCAAGCGCCGGTTTCGGAATGATGTACCGGCTGGACCTCACCAAAGCTGCGACGGACCTCCTGAGTGCCCTCATCGAGCGTCAGGAGCCCGGCGGTGAGGTGAACGCCTCCCAGGCCGAGCTAGCGGCCCGCGTGGGCCTGTCCCGCAACTCAGCGAACACCGCCATGGCGCTGCTGGAGAGCCGGAACCTGGTGCTGCGGCCCGAGGACCGCAAGTACCGCACGTACTACCTCCACCCGTACGTCGCTTCTTACGCCTCACAAGAGGAGCTGGAGGAAGCAATCCAGGACGCCGCCGAGCGCATTGAGACTGGTGAGCTGTCCGAGATCACCGCGCCCCTGTACGAGACAGCCCCGCCGAAGCGCCAGCCCCAGGGACTCCGGGCGGTCCGTGCCGTCAGCTAGTTGGGCTGCCCCACAGCCGAAATGCGGCGTTGCACTCCACAGCCGGATGCAACGCCGCAGTAGTACCGGATCAGGACATTCGGCCAGAGCACACGCCGGGGCGCAGTCGATCTGTTAGCTCAGATCAACGTGTAGAGACCAGTTGTGTGGTGGAGCGGGCACACGAACGATAAGCATGGCGGGTTTTCAAACTGTTCGGCGTTGGGGAGGTAGACGTGCTCCCATCCCTACCCGGGGAGAGATGTGTCCCCTCAGGGGTGACACATGGCGATCCAGAGGTCAGAAATGCCGACCTCAAGGTCAGGAGTCCTGACCTACTGCTACGTTGCTGTTGCCCGGGACTGCGAGCAGCTCGCCCTCGAACGACGCAAGAAAATCCGCATCGCCTGACCCCAGAGCCGTGCATTGAGGGCAGCATCACCCTGTTCTCCGAGCCCGGACACCTGGGCTACACCCGCGTCGACGGCCCACACCCGTTCGGTGCCGTACTACGGCTGCCGGACCCGTTCCACCTGGACCTGGACACCAGCGGCCTCCTATCGTCGGCCTGAGCGTTCGAGCCCGGAGTGCCGTCCCGTGATGGTGGGTGTTCGGCCTGGTGTTGGCGGTCGGCTCCCAGGGCGGTACGGCGGTGACTTCAGGTCGCGGTCGAACTTTCAGGGCGCAAGAAGCCCCGTGTCGCCCGACCTCAGCCGGCGTTACGTGCTGCTGTCTTCGGCGAGCGTGTGAGCGACGAGCGCGTTCGCGTGTCCGTGGCCGAGTTCGTGTTCGGTCTTGAGCCAAGCGACGAGTTCCATGTGCTTGGTCAGGGGCGAGGTGCGGATGAGGTCCTTCCAGTACGCGATCGGGCGGCCGTACTTCTTCTCGATGGAAGGGAAGTAACTGGCGGGGCCCTTCACCGGTGGGGTCATCGCAATGTCCTGTCTCTGGTCGCTGGTGGGATCGGTGTGGCTTGCGGAGATTGCCTAGGCCTTGATCAGGCGGGCGGTGATCGCGGTCAGCCACAGCAGGCCAAGGCCGGCGCCGGCAGTGAAGGCCTGAACGGTCGTGGAGGAGCCTGCGAGGCCGGCGAGGACAACGATAGGCATGAGGCGGGAGGCGATGGCCCATCCGCGGTGCCGCTGTGCCGAGAAGTAGCGGGCCAGCACAAGGAAGGCTGCGCACAGGGCCAGGTAGCCCACCGTGCCACTGAGCATGTGGATGGTGCCGTGCCAACTCAGTGAGGCGGTGTCGGGGGCACCTGCGGGGAAACCTCTGCCAGGGTCGGCGGTGAACACCCCGGCGAGCAGGAACGAGGCACCGAAGACGCCGATCAGCCGTGGCGCCCAGGTCCCGCCGGGTTCGTCGCGCAGCGCACGGCGTACCCCGACCGCGGCGGCGGTCAGCAGGATGCCGGTCAGCAGGAAGCTGGTCACCTGGATCCAGCCGAGGGTGCCGAGGCTCAGCTGGCTGATCGCGTTGCGGGTGAAGTCGAAGCCGTTGCGCGTCAGCCCCTGCAATATGCCTGCACCCAGGAACAGTGGACCGGCCACGATGCCACCCGTCAGAAGAGCGCGGGTCGGCAGCCACGTCGATGCCTGGACAGCGGTGACGACAGGAGTCTCGATGGTGCGGGTCATGGCGTGTCTCCCCCGAAGAATGGAACTAGACGGTTCAGTACTCGTTCCGGCTTGAGCGTTACAGTAACCAGAGAGAACTGGACTGTCCAGTACTGAATGAGGAGTGGCGTTGGAAGCGAACGATCAGAGCCGGTCGGCCCGCAAGCACCAGGCGATCATGGATGCCGCAACGCAGGTGTTCATGGCGAAGGGCTACTCGGGCACCAGCATGGACGACATCGCCAAGCTGGCCACGGTCTCCAAGCAGACCGTCTACAAGCACTTCGCCGACAAGGAGAAGCTCTTCAACGAGATCGTCCTGGCCACCACGGACCAGGTCGACGCCATGATCGACCTGGTGGCCGACATCCCGGCCGACGGGGACGGACTGGAGCAGAACCTCACCCGGCTCGCGGCCCAGTTCCTCACCGCCCTCACCAAACCCGAGGTGATTCAGCTGCGGCGTCTGATCATCGCCAACGCCGACGCCTTCCCCGAGCTCGGTGCGACCTGGTACGAGCAGGGCTTCGAGCGAGTCCTCGCCACCCTGGCGGCCACCTTCCGGCGTCTCGCCGACAAGGGGCTTCTCCGGATCGACGACCCGCTGCTGGCCGCCAACCACTTCTCCGGCCTGCTCCTCTGGATCCCCGTCAACAAAGCCATGTTCCACGGCAGTCCCCAGCACACCCAGGGCGAACTCGACGACTACGTCACCGCCGGCGTCGCCGCCTTCCTCCGCGCCTACCGCGGAACCGATCGGTAGGGGCGACGGTCCGGAAGGCCGGGCACACACGATGCAGTTGTCGCTCCCCGGGCGCCGACATGCCGGATCGCAGTTCTGGGGCGGGGCGAGCTGCGGGAGGCAGCTCGCCCCGCCCCAGGGCGGTACGGAAGTTACTTCGGGTCGCGGTTGAACTTCGACGTCGACCAGAAGTAGCCGAGGACCGCGAGGCCCAGGCACCAGGCGACCGCGAGCCACCCGTTGTTGCCGATCTCGGTGCCGAGCAGCAGGCCCCGCAGCGTCTCGATGGCCGGGGTGAACGGCTGGTACTCGGCGATCGGCCGGAACCAACCCGGCATCGCGTCGACCGGGACGAAGGCGCTGGAGAGGAGCGGCAGCAGGATCATCGGCAGCGCGTTGTTGCTGGCGGCCTCGACGTTCGGGCTGACCAGACCCATGCCGACCGCGATCCAGGTGAGTGCCATGGCGAAGAGCACGAGCAGCCCGAACGCCGCCAGCCACTCCAGGACGCCGGCGTCCTTGGACCGGAAACCGATGGCCACGCCCACGGCGCCCACGAAGACCACGCTCATGATCGACTGCAGCACGCTGCCGACGACGTGTCCGACGAGCACCGAGCCGCGGTGGATCGCCATCGTGCGGAAGCGGGCGATGATGCCCTCGGTCATGTCGTTGGAGACGGACACCGCGGTCCCGACCACGGTGCCGCCGATGGTCATCAGCAGGATGCCCGGGACGATGTACGCGATGTACTGGGAGCGGTCCGCACCGCCGCCGCCGAGGCCCGCGCTCATCACGTCGCCGAAGATGTAGACGAAGAGCAGCAGCAGCATGATCGGGGTGAGCAGCAGGTTCAGGGTGAGGGACGGGTAGCGCCGTGCGTGCAGCAGGTTGCGGCGCAGCATGGTGTTCGAGTCGCGTACTGCGAGGGAGAGGGCGCTCATCGGACGTTCTCCTTGGCCTGGTTGGGCTGGTCGGACTGGTGGGGGACGTCGGCCTTGGCGGTGAGGGCGAAGAACACGTCGTCGAGGTCGGGGGTGTGCACGGTCAGCTCGTCCGCCTCGATGTCGGCCGTGTCCAGCCAGTCGAGGATGGAGCGCAGCTCGCGCTGGCTGCCGTCGCTGGGGATCTGCAGCGACAGTGCCTCGTCGTCCCTGGTGGCCTCGCTCAGGGCGGAGGCCGCCGACCGGTACGCGGTCGGGTCGGTGAACCGCAGCCGCACGTGCCCGCCCGGCACGAGCCGTTTCAGCTCGCCGGCGGTGCCTTCGGCGGCGATCCTGCCGTCGTTGAGGACCGCGATGTGGTCGGCGAGTTCGTCGGCCTCGTCCAGGTACTGGGTGGTGAGGAAGACGGTGACGCCGCCGGAGACGAGCTCGCGGATGATGCCCCACATGGTGTGGCGGCTGCGTGGGTCGAGGCCGGTGGTCGGCTCGTCGAGGAAGATGATCCGCGGGTTGCCGACCAGCGTCATGGCGATGTCGAGACGGCGCTTCATCCCGCCGGAGTAGGTGGAGGCGGGCTTCTTCGCCGCCTCCACCAGGTCGAAGCGCTCCAGGAGTTCGGCGGCGACCCGCCGCCCCTCGCGCTTGGAGAGGTGGTGCAGGTCCGCCATGAGGAGCATGTTCTCCTCGCCGGTGATCAGACCGTCCACGGCGGAGAACTGCCCGGTGACACCGATCGCGGCCCGTACGGCCTGCGGTTCGGCGGCCAGGTCGTGGCCGCCGACGCTGATGTCGCCGGAGCCGGCGTCGGCGGAGATGAGGGTGGAGAGGATCTTGACGACGGTGGTCTTGCCGGCGCCGTTCGGGCCGAGCAGTGCGAAGACGGTGCCTGCCGGGATGCGCAGGTCGATCCCGTCGAGGACGCGTTTGTCGCCGTAGGACTTGCGGAGGCCGACGGCGGAGACGGCGGTGGGCGGCTCCTGGCCGTTACCACGCTTGGACATGGGCATGACAGCTGAAGGCATGGGGCCCTCCCGGGCGAAGGCTGAGTGGCGAAGGCGGGAACGGAGTGAGGGCAGGAACGGAGTGAGGGCGGAGCCTCAGGCGCGGGCGCGGCGGACGTCGATGTTTCCGTAGCGCGTACGGGCGCGGACCTCGACGGTGTCCTCGGACTTCTCCGGGCTCTCGGACGCGGTCAGCGAGTTGTGCACGCGCCCGGATCCCGAGCTGATGTCGAGCCAGGCGGCGGTGCCCTCGCGCACGCCCACGTCGATGGCTCCGTAGGAGGTCTCCAACTGGACGGTCCCACGGGTGACTTCGGCGACGCGTACCGTGCCGTTCGCGGTGGTGGCCGCGACGGAGGCACGGGCGCGCTCGATGATGATGTCGCCGTTGGCGCCGCTGACGCGCAGGTCGCCGGTGATGTCGCTGACGCTGGTGGTGCCGTGCGAGTTCTTCAGGACGGCGGCGCCCGTGACCGTACCGACGCGCATGCTGCCGGAGCTGGTGGTGATCTCGGCGGGGCCCTCGACACGGTCCACGGTGATGGACCCGTGGGACGCGGTCAGGTGCAGCGGGCCGGTCGTGTCGAGGCGGACGTCGCCCGAGGAGGTCTTCACGCGGACCTCACCGAGACGTCCCTCGCCGCGCACCTCGGCCCACCCGCCGGTCGCCTCCACCTGGGAGCCCGCGGGCAGTTCGACGGTGACGTCGACGGTGCCGGTACGCCCGAAGAGGTAGCGCTGCTTGGGCGTCCTGATGTGCAGCTTGCCGCCCGAGTAGGCGACTTCGGTCTGCTCGGCGGCCCGCACGTCCTGGTCCTTCTTCGGGTCGCGGGGAGCCACGTCCACGACGGTGTCGGCGCGGTCGGCCGCGACGAACTGGATGGATCCCGCGTCCACCTGGGCGTTGACCGAGATCGGCTGGGGAGTGTCGAAAGAAGGCATGGCTGTCCCGTCCTCTTGGGTCCTCATGAATGTTCGTGGCGTCCCCGCTGGTGGGACGTGGTGCGGGTGGAGTCGTTACGAGGGGCTGGTCAGTGCACCCAGCCCGTGAAGCTCTGGCCGGTGATCCTGGTCTTCTCGGGGGTACGGGGGGCGGCGGCGCCCGTGTCGACCGCGGCCGACACGACGCGTACGAGCCATGCGTTGACCGACAGGCCCTCGCCGGCCGCCGCTTCCTCGGCGCGGGTCTTGAGGTGGGCGGGCAGGCGCAGGTTGACGCGGGCGGTGCCGCCCTCGTCCATGTCGGCGGGGACCGGGGCCGGTGCGGGCGCCGGTGCGTCGCGCGGTTCGGTGCGGTCGTCGCGCTGCGGCAGCACCACCACGAAGTCGGGGTCGATGCCCCTCAGTCGTACGTCGACCGAGCCGGGGGCGAGTTCACGGGTGATCTCGTCCATGGCGGCGGACAGCACATTGAGCAGGGTCAGGCGGGTGGCCGACTCCAGCGGCGCGGTCAGCCGCTCGGCGAGCTCGCGGGCTTCGTCACCCCCGGCTTCGGCGGCCACCGCCAGTTCCCTGTGAAGTGTTTCGACATACGGCGTGAGGTCCATGGCCCCATCATGGCACCATCATGGCGCCATAGGCAAGCCCCGAGAGGCGATACGTGGCGCACGGCTGGCTTCAGGGTGACGCATCGATCCCATTGATGCAGGTCAAAGGCGATTCGATGAGCAGGCGACGCCATGGCGCCACGTTGCCGCAGAGGTGGCGCCGAGTGGCGTCACGTGGTGTCGGGTGGCGCCGAGTGCTGTCGAGCCGGTCGGTTCGTCACCGCTCGGCGCACTCGGCCGGGCCAACAGGAGCCATCCGGCGCGCCAGGCGGACGATGTGCCCGCGCACGTCGGCGTCCTCGTCCGGGGCCGAGCCGAGGATCAGTTGGCTGATCTGGGGGAACACCGTGGGCAGGATGGCGACCCCGATGAGGGCCAGCAGGGTGTTCGCGGCCCGGCTGTCGGGCTCGGTACCCAGGGCCTTGGCCAGGGTCTCGACGCTCGCCCGGTAGCGGGCTGCCCGGCTCTGCTTGTCCGGCAGGTCGCCCGCGTCGTAGTACAGCGCTTCCCACATCATCAGGCGGAGCAGCTGCGGGTTCTGCTGGTGCAGGTCGTAGATCCGGCCGGCGTATTCGGCCGGGTCCCCGGTGGGCGGACCCAGCAGCGTGGCGTGCTCGGTCACGGCCTCGGAGACGACGGCGGCGAAGAGCTTCTCCTTGCTGCCGAAGTAGCCGTAGATCCGCTCCTTGTTGGCACCTGCCTGCTCGGCGATCCGGCTGACGCGGGCGCCTGCCATGCCGTGCGCGGCGAATTCCTCGCGGGCAGCGGCCAGGAGACGGGCGGGAGTTCCTACAGATTGTCCACTTCGAGGCATGTGGCAATCCTACATAGCCAACCAGATGGTTGGTTGGCTACCGTGTGGATCATGACAGCGGTCGGCGGCAGTCGGTCTTCCGGCTCCGACAGCTGCGTAACGGCGCTGCCGGAAAGGAGAGTTGAGTCCGTGACTGATGCAGGGGTCTGGGTGACCGGTCTCGGGGCGACCACGCCGCTGGGAGGTGATCTGGCGTCCACCTGGTCCGCCATGCAGGCGGGTCGGAACGGAGTCGGGGTACTGGACGACAGCTGGGCCGCGGGGCTGCCGGTCCGGCTGGCGGCCCGGATGCGGGTGGACCCGGCGACGGTCATGCGGCGTACCGAGGCCCGCCGCCTGGACCGGTGCGAGCAGGCGGCGATGGTCGGTGCCCGGGAGGCCTGGGCCGATGCCGGGTGCCCGGAGGCCGATCCGGAGCGGGTGGCCGTCGTGATCGGTACGGGTGTCGGCGGCGTGGTGTCGTTGCTCGACCAGGACGACAACCTGGAGAACTTCGGGCCGCGCAAGGTCTCCCCGCACACCGTGCCCATGCTGATGGCCAACGGTCCTGCGGCCTGGGTGAGCATCGACCTGGGGGCTCAGGGCGGATCCCACACCCCCGTCAGCGCGTGCGCGTCCGGGGCCGAGGCCATCGCCGTCGGACTCGATCTGATCCGTCTCGGCCGTGCCGACGTGGTCGTGGCCGGAGGCGCGGAGGCGTGTCTGCACGGGCTGCCGCTGGCCGGGTTCGCGCAGATGATGGCGCTGTCCACGACGAACGACGATCCGGAACGGGCGTCCCGGCCCTTCGACGCGGACCGCAACGGCTTCGTGCTGGGCGAAGGCGCCGCGGTACTGGTGCTGGAGCGTGCGGAGTTCGCCCGGTCCCGTGGTGCTCGGGCCCACGGCGTGCTCGCCGGTGCCGGGGTGACGTCCAGCGCGCAGCACATCACGGCCTCGGACCCGAAGGGGCAGACGCGGGCCATGCGCATGGCCCTGGGTGCGGGCGGGCTGGCGCCCGAGGACGTCGGTCTCGTACATGCGCACGCGACGTCCACTCCGCAGGGCGACCTGGCGGAGGCGCAGGCCGTCACCGAGGCCGTCGGTACGCACCCGGTGGTCACCGCCACGAAGTCGATGACGGGGCATCTCCTGGGCGCGTCCGGCGCCCTGGGGGCGATCGTGACCGTCCTCGCGCTGCGGGACGGGCTCGTCCCGGCGACCCGGAATCTCGACAGGCTCGACCCGGCCGTCGGCCTCGACGTCGTCTCCGGCGGTCCCCGCCGGGGAAACTGGACCGCCGGGGTGGCCAATTCCTTCGGCTTCGGCGGGCACAACGTGTCGCTGGCCTTCGTCCCGGCCGGCTGAACAAGCCCCGGTCGACAGAGAAAACGGCAGGAAGCGACAGGAGAGAACGCACGGCCGGTGGCCCCGAAGGGCGCACCGGCCGGCGGTCTCAGGCCTTGCGGGCCTTCGGGCATGAACGGGATGAGAAGGGCCACCGGCAGTCCCGGCACCAGCCAGGGGGCCGCGCTACGCGACCTGGAGGTTGGGCCGTCCCGCGGTGGGCGGGGCGACGGCGTACGAGGGCAGCCTGAGGTTGGGGACCTGACCGCTCTTGATGTCCAGGAGCGTCTGGCGGAAGGCGGCTTCCATGTCCTCGTGGCTGCGGTACTTCGCCGCGAGCGGGTGCAGCCGGTAACTGTTGCCGCGGCGTTCGCCGTTGCGCGGGCGCAGCACGATGTTGAGCTCGCACAGCGGCGCGATGAGGTTGCTGACGGCCTGCGGAGTGATGTTGTACTCCGCGGCCATGTCCTTCTGCCGCACGGGCAGCTGGCCGCCGAACTCCGAGCGGTAGAGCAGGTACTGGAGGAACTTGACCCCGGCTCCGGAGATCGGAAGTGCCCAGATGCGCTCGGAGATGAGGGGGGACATGACCTCAGCCATCAATACGCCTTCCTGCCAGGATTGTCGTCGGTCGCGCGGTCACCCAGTGTGCCTCTGTCCGTCATAGGGCGCCTGTGGGCCGAAGTCCAGTTCCAGTTCCTGCTGTTGGACCTCGGGGCCCACGGAGTGCGGGAACTCGGACGGTTCGCGGTCCTTGAGATCGGCGAGCACCTCGTGCTGGGCGGTGCTTCCGCCCTGGAACCACAGTCGTACGTTGAGGCGGATCCTGCCGTGTCCGGCCGGTTCGATCCAGTGGTACTCGCACAGGGCCTTGATGGCCCGGTTCACCGTGGACCGGGTGATCTGTTTGCCGCCCTTGCGGGCCGCGAGGGTGTTCAGTCCGTCGGTGATCTGCTGCTGGGTGTACTGGGCGGTGCCTGATCCGGGGACCTGTCCCCCGGCGACGAACAGGAAGACGCAGAGCTGGCTCTTGGTGATGCTGTTGGCGACCGCGAGCTGGGCCAGGAGCTGGGTGAACCAGTTGCTGGCGAGGCTGTATCCGGCGCCGCCCGCCATGTCGTGCACGGTCCGGCGTTCGGGTTCGTACTCGAAGGTGACGCCCTTGAGCCTGCGGCTGCTCCGGGGGCCCTCGGATTCCTCGGCGGCCTGTCCGAGCTGTTTGCCGAGGGTGGCCAGGATGTCGTCGAACCCGGAGTTCTCTTCGGCCGAGGAGGGAACGGCGCGCGGCCCGGCCGGTCGTCGGCGGGCGGGCGGATCAGGTGACACATGACCTCCTCTTGTTGCTCGGGCAGTGCAGACAGTAGCTCATAAATCAACCGGTGCTTGTCTTTTGCGGCTGCGGCGCGGTGAATCCTGGACCCGTTGGGACGGGTTGCTGCGGTGTCCGAAAATTACGCAACCACAGGTTGATTTTTAGTGCCTGATGGACCCAGAAATCAACTGCTCCTTGTTTTGTGTTGTCCTCGGCGGCACATTTCAGCCTCGACGGCCCCTCCGGAAGGGCCCGAACGGCAGCGGTACGCACAGTCGTGACCTGCGTCGATTCGAGTGACGATGCCGCCGATCAGAACTCAAGCAGCAGTTGATTAATCCGCCAAATGTGACGGCCAGAGCTACATCCGACACCCCGAAATGTGCTCCCCAGGACAACATGGCCTTCGCATCGGTGCAGGTCAGAGTGGGTACGGCGGCGCGCGTCTCTTACACTAAGAGCCAGCACCCGCAAGTCTCCCCGCAGCACACTCACTGCTCCGCTTCCCTGACCCGCAGTCAGGAACGCCGACATGAACGGCGGTACAGGTCGGCGAGGAGCGCCGGTGGTCACCGGTACCCCCATGCACCGCAACCCCCACACGTCCTTTGGTCGGTGAGTGTCACCCGCAGTCGCGCACGCGGGATCAGTCCCCGTCGGGGCACCGCAGGCCCGGAGGGCCGAGGAGCTGCCGACCCTGGGCGCACCCGGTGCTCCGGGGGACGTTGCGGCCCGGCCCCTCAGTCGTCCTGGTTGCTGCCGAAGTCGGGGCACACGTCCCTGGCGGCCATGATGTTGTCGTTGGAGGTACCGGCGGCGACCATCGGCCAGACCATCGCGTTCTCGTGGACGATGAAGTCGATGACGACGGGGCGGTCGTTGACCGCGTTGGCCTCCTCGATGGCCTTGTCCAGGTCCTCGGGACGCTCACAGCGGATCGCGTGGCAGCCCATCGCCTGCGAGAGCTTCACGAAGTCCGGGACCCTGGTGCCTGCTCCGGGCTGTGTGCCGTCCACCTCCGGACCGCTGTGCAGCACGGTGTTGGAGTAGCGCTGGCCGTAGAAGAGGGTCTGCCACTGCCGCACCATGCCCAGGACGCCGTTGTTGATGATCGCGACCTTGATCGGGATGTGGTTGAGCGCGCAGGTGGTCAGTTCCTGATTGGTCATCTGGAAGCAGCCGTCGCCGTCGATGGCCCAGACGGTGCGTTCCGGCATGCCGGCCTTGGCGCCCATCGCGGCCGGGACCGCGTAGCCCATCGTTCCGGCGCCGCCGGAGTTCAGCCAGGTGGCGGGCCGCTCGTGGTCGAGGAAGTGGGCGGCCCACATCTGGTGCTGTCCCACGCCCGACACGAAGATGGTGTCCTCCGGGGCGAGCCGGCCCACGCGCTCGATGACCTGCTGCGGGGCGAGCGAGCCGTCCTCGGGCACCTGGTAGCCCAGGGGATACGTGTCGCTCCAGAAGCGGAGGTCGTTCCACCAGGCGCTGTAGTCACCCCGGTTGCCCTCGCTGTGCTCGGCCCCGACGGCCTGGATCAGATCGGCGATGACCTCGCGGGCATCCCCGACGATCGGTATGTCGGCGGCGCGGTTCTTGCCGATCTCCGCCGGGTCGATGTCGGCGTGCACGACCTTGGCGTACGGGGCGAAGCTGTCCAGCCTGCCGGTGACACGGTCGTCGAAGCGGGCTCCGAGGGCGACGATCAGGTCGGCCTTCTGCAGCGCGGCCACCGCGGTGACCGCGCCGTGCATGCCCGGCATCCCCACATGCAGCGGGTGGCTGTCGGGGAACGCGCCCAGCGCCATGAGTGTGGTGGTGACGGGCGCCCCGGTCAGCTCGGCGAGGGTCCTCAACTCGGCCGTCGCCTGCGCCTTGAGGACTCCGCCGCCGACATAGAGGACAGGCCGCTCGGCGGTCGTGATCAGCCGGGCTGCCTCACGGATCTGCTTCGCGTGCGGCTTCGCCGTCGGACGGTAGCCGGGAAGGTCCAGCTGGGGCGGCCAGGAGAAGTCCGTGTCCGACTGGAGCGCGTCCTTGGTGATGTCCACCAGGACCGGCCCCGGGCGTCCCGTGGAAGCGATGTGGAACGCCTCCGCGACCGTCCTCGCGATGTCGTCGGCGTCCTTCACGAGGAAGTTGTGCTTGGTGATCGGCATGGAGATGCCGACGATGTCCACTTCCTGGAAGGCGTCCTTCCCGAGGAGGTCCGAGGGCACCTGCCCGGTGATGGCGACCATCGGTACGGAGTCGAGATACGCGTCCGCGATCGGGGTCACGAGGTTGGTGGCGCCGGGGCCGCTGGTGGCCATGCAGACCCCGACCTTGCCGGTGGCCTGGGCGTAACCGGTGGCCGCGTGGCCCGCGCCCTGCTCGTGACGGACCAGGACGTGTCGCAGCCGGGTGGAGTCCATCATCGGGTCGTACGCCGGAAGGATCGCACCGCCCGGAATGCCGAACACCGTGTCGCAGCCGACCTCCTCCAGCGCGCGGATCAGGGCCTCGGCGCCGGTGAGGCGCTTGCCTTCCGTGGCGAAGGGGGCGTCCTTCATCTCGTCGGCGACACTGCCGGCGACACCGGAGTCGTGCAAGGTGCTTCCCATGACGACGTCGCCTCGCTTGCTCAGGACCATGTGATCAACCTCTTCGGGTGCTCCAGGACTGCTGCGATGTCGGCGAGGAACTTCGAGCCGAGTTCGCCGTCGATGAGGCGGTGGTCGAAGGAGAGCGCCAGGGTGGTGACCTGGCGGGGCTTGACCTTGCCCTTGTGGACCCAGGGCTGGAGCTTGATCGCGCCGACCGCGAGGATCGCGGACTCGCCCGGGTTGAGGATCGGCGTGCCGGTGTCGACGCCGAAGACGCCCACGTTGGTGATGGTCACCGTGCCGCCCTGCATCGCCGCAGGCGACGTCTTGCCCTCGCGGGCCGTGGCGACCAGCTCGCCCAGCGAACGGGCCAGCTCCGGCAGGGTCTTGGCGTGCGCGTCCTTGATGTTCGGCACGAGGAGACCCCGCGGGGTGGCCGCGGCGATGCCCAGGTTCACGTAGTGCTTCTGGACGATCTCCTGGTTCGCCTCGTCCCAGGCCGAGTTCACCGCAGGGTTACGCCGGACCGCGACCAGCACCGCCTTCGCGATCAGCAGCAGCGGGTTCACCCGCAGCCCCTCGAACTCCCGGTCCAGCTTCAGCTCCGCGACCAGCTTCATCGTGCGCGTCACATCGAGCGTCACGAACTCCGTCACATGCGGCGCCGTGAACGCACTGTCCACCATCGCCTGCGCCGTCACCTTCCGAACGCCCCTGACCGCGATACGGGTCTCCCGGGCATCGGAGAGGCCCGTATCCGGGATGTCGGAGGACACGAGGGGCGCGGGGGCCACCACCGCATTCGCCTCCTGCTCCGGAGCGCAGGCCGCGTGTACGTCCTCGCGGGTGACGATCCCGTCCGGACCCGACGGCCTCACCGTCGCCAGATCGACTCCGAGGTCCTTGGCCAGCTTGCGGACCGGCGGCTTCGCCAGCGGACGTACGACGCCTCCGTTGATCCCACCCACCACGGACACCGGGGTCCCCTTGCGGGCCCGCCGCGTGGTGGAGGACTCGGCGACGCCGTACCCGACGAGCACCGGCTGACGTCCCTGCGGCGGCGCCTCGTCGGCCTGCTCCGGGACGGCGGCGAGGGGACGTGTGGTCTCCCCCGCGGTAGCCACCGTGATGATCGGGGTGCCCACCGCGACGGTCGTGCCCTCGGGGAAGAACAGCTCCCCGACCGTGCCGGTGAAGGGAATGGGCAGCTCGACCGCCGCCTTCGCCGTCTCGACCTCGCACACGACCTGGCCGTCCGTCACCGTGTCACCCGGTGCGACGTACCACTTGAGAATCTCCGCCTCAGCCAAGCCCTCGCCCACATCGGGCATCTTGAACTCGCGAACCATGGCTCAGCTCTCCTCAGTACGCCAACGAGCGGTCGACGGCATCGAGTACCCGGTCCAGGCCCGGCAGGTATTCCTGTTCGAGCCGGGCCGGTGGATACGGCGAGTGGTACCCGCCGACCCGCAGCACCGGTGCCTCCAGGTGGTAGAAGCACCGCTCGGTGATCCGGGCGGCGATCTCCGCGCCCGATCCGAAGAACACCGGCGCCTCGTGCACGATCACGAGCCGTCGCGTCTTCTGCACGGAGGTCTGCACCGCGTCGAAGTCCAGGGGAGACACCGAGCGCAGATCCAGTACCTCCAGCGACCTGCCCTCCGCTGCCGCCGCTGCCGCCGCGTCCAGGCAGACCTTGACCATCGGGCCGTACGCGGCGAGCGTCAGGTCCGATCCCTCACGGGCGACCTGCGCGGCGTGCAGGGAGGCCGGGGCGGTCCCGGTGTCGACCTCGCCCTTGTCCCAGTACCGCCGCTTCGGTTCGAGGAAGATGACCGGGTCGTCGCTCGCGATGGCCTGCCGCATCATCCAGTAGGCGTCCGAGGGGTTGGACGGCGAGACGACCTTCAGGCCCGCCACGTGCGCGAAGAGCGCCTCGGGCGACTCGGAGTGGTGCTCGACCGCGCCGATGCCACCGCCGTACGGGATACGGATCACGACCGGGAGCTTGATCTTGCCGAGCGCACGGGCGTGCATCTTCGCCAGCTGCGTGACGATCTGGTCGTACGCCGGGAAGACGAAACCGTCGAACTGGATCTCCACCACCGGGCGATAGCCCCGCAGAGCCAACCCGATCGCCGTACCCACGATCCCGGACTCGGCGAGCGGGGTGTCGATGACCCGGCCCTCACCGAAGTCCTTGTGCAGTCCGTCCGTGACCCGGAAGACACCGCCGAGCCTGCCGATGTCCTCGCCCATGAGCAGGACCTTGGGGTCGTCCTCCATCGCCTTGCGCAGCGACTCGTTGAGCGCCTTCGCGAGGGGCAACGTCGTTACGGTCATGGCTACTTGGCCTCCCGGTCCGTGAAGGACGCCTGATACGCCGCGAAGTCCGCCCGCTCCTCGTCCACCAGCGCATGGCCGTCCGCGTAGACGTGGGCGAAGATGTTCCCGGGGGGAGGTTCGGCGGTCTCCCGCAGGTCCGTGCGCAGTCGGCTCGCACGCTCCTCGCACCGGGTGTCGACGTCGGCGAAGAACGCTTCGTCGGCCCAGCCCCTGGACTCCAGCAGCGCCCTGACGCGGGCCAGCGGGTCCTTCGCGCGCCAGTGTTCGAGCTCCTCGCTGTCCCGGTAGCGGATCGGGTCGTCGGACGTGGTGTGGGCGCCCATGCGGTACGTGAACGCCTCGATCAGGGTCGGGCCCTCGCCCGCACGCGCCCGCTCCAGCGCCTGCTTGGTGACGGCGAGGCAGGCGAGTACGTCGTTGCCGTCCACCCGGATGCCGGGGAAGCCGAAGCCGCGGGCGCGCTGGTACAGCGGCACCCGGGTCTGCCGTTCGTTGCCCTCGGAGATCGCCCACTGGTTGTTCTGGCAGAAGAAGACCACCGGGGCGTTGTAGACCGCGGCGAAGTTGAACGCCTCGCTCACATCGCCCTGGCTGGTCGCGCCGTCGCCGAAGCAGGTCAGGACGGCGCCCTCGGCACCGTCCTTGGCGGTGCCCATCGCGTAGCCGGTCGCGTGCAGCGTCTGCGAGCCGATGACCAGCGTGTAGAGGTGGAAGTTCTTCTCGGCCGGGTCCCAGCCGCCGTTGCTGACGCCGCGGAACATCCGCAGGAGGTGCAGCGGGTCGACGTCGCGGCACAGGGCGATCGCGTGGTCGCGGTAGCTGGGGAAGACGTAGTCGTCGTCCCGCAGGGCCCGGCCGGCGCCGATCTGCGCGGCCTCCTGGCCGAGCAGCGACGGCCACAGGCCCAGCTCCCCCTGCCGCTGCAGGGTCACACCTTCGCCGTCCATCCGGCGGCTCCACGCCATGTCGCGGTAGAGCTCACGCAGCCCGTCCGCCGAGACCTCGGCGTGGTACTCCGGATGTGAGACCAACTCCCCTTCCGGGGTGAGCAGTTGAACGGTATCGGCATCCGGTGTCATCGCGGGTCCTCGCCGGCTGCAGCGGTCCGGGAGCGGGGTGCGACCGCCAGGGACGTCGTACGTTCATCGGGCGTTGTCACGCGAGCCTCCTAGCAGGCCGTGGGGGGACCGCTACGGTCCTTCTACAGACCATGGCCGGAGTGCGTGGAGTCCCACTCGAAGTCTCCTGAAGCTCACGGGCCTGTGTCGGTACGGGAAGTGTCGGTACGGGAGCGCCGGCTCAGTCGATGCCCCGCACGATGTGCGGATCGGCGGCGACGGCCGCGTCGTCGTCGGCCCCGGGAAGCCGCAGCGGAGGGGCGCCCACGGAGGCCGATGGACGGCCATGGGCGCGGACGTGGGCGTACGTGGGGGAGTACGTGTGGGCGTAGGCGTGGATGTGGCGGATCGGCTGGGTGAGGTTCTGCGGATCGTCGTTCACCGGTTCGTCCCTTCGTTGGACGTCGCTGTCCCGGGCGCCGAGCACTCGATCGGGCCACGGTGTCTCAAGCTGCTCGAGATGCGCTCAAGACGGGCTCGCCTTTCGGCCGCGGCCGGGTCGGGCGCCGCTCGTGGCTGGGCTGTTCGCGGTTTACCGCGGTAAACCGGGCCGCGGTTCGGGCTGTTCGCGGTTTACCGCGGTAAACCGGATCGCGGTTCGGGCTGTTGCCGGTTTACCGCGGTAAACCGGCAACAGCCGTGCGGGACAAGGCGCGAGCGGGCAGGCGCAGCAAAGGCGGGAGCGGGGCGGGTGCCACAAAAAAATCGGCTGCTGCGCGTTCCTGGGAGGGGAACGTGCAGCAGCCGATCGGCCCGTTCCGCGTCCGCTCCGGGTCGAGCGGGGGTGCGGCCACCTGGCCTCGTGAGCCGGGTACGCGGCCAACTCTGTCCGGAGTCGATCGAGATCCGCTTGAATCCGGCTCGAATGCGCAGGTCGTGGGGGGCGCAGCGGACGGTCTGCCAGCTGCCGGTCAGTCCGCGGTCAGCGGCGGGCCGGTGGGGGCAGCCGGTCAGCAGTCAGTGGCCGGCCGGTGTGTGGGGCAGCCGGTCAGCGGTCGAAGGAGTCGGAGGGGAGCCCCCGGCCGGTCCGCCAGGCGTAGGCGAGGCCGACGAGGAACACCACGGGCAGCAGCAGCGGCAGTTCGCCGACGAAGGACGACTTGCTGCCCGTGATCAGGTCGAAGTTGCGCACGATCAGCCACACGCTGCCGCCCAGCCCGACGAGCGCGAGCAGCGAGGCGACCGTCCCCCGCCACCCCACGCGCACCGTGCTCTTGCGGCGCAGCGTGACCACGGAGAGCGCGGCCAGCGCCTGCAGGACGACGATGCCGAGGGTGCCGAGGCCCAGCGCGACGGAGGCGAAGTCCGCGTACGGGTCGAGTCCCGCAGCGGCTGCGGCTGCGACGGCGACGACGTTCAGGGCCGTCTGTACGACGCTGGCCCGGTGCGGGGAGCCGTACCGGCGGTGCAGCGCGTCGAGCCGTACGGGCACCAGCCGGTCCGCGGCCAGGGCCTTCGTGTAGCGGTTGGTGGCGCTGTGCAGGGCGAGCAGGGCGGCGAACATGCTGGTGCAGAGCATGACTTGCAGGACGGTGCCGCCCGCCGAGCCCAGGTAGCTGTCGCCGAGGCCGAAGAAGAGGTTGCCCATCTGGCTGAGGGCCTGCTCGCGTACGTGGCTGCTGCCGACCGCGCCCACGGCGAGCCAGCTGGTCAGGGCGTAGAAGCCGGTGATGAGCAGGACCGCCCCGTACATGGCGCGCGGGATGCTGCGCCGCGGGTTGCGGGCCTCGCCCCCGTACAGCGCGGCGGACTCGAAGCCGATGAACGAGACGAAGGCGAACATCAGCGACACGCCGATCCCGTGCCCGCTCACCGTGGACGGGGAGAACGAGGCGGCGGGCAGGGCGTGGACGCCGTGCCGCCAGAGGATCGCGGCGTCCAGGACGACGAGTACGCCGATCTCGCCCACCATGAGCAGGGCGAGCAGCCGGGCGCTGACGGTGATGTCCCGGTAGCCGAAGAATGCGGTGAGGGCCACGCCCACGGCCGCGCACAGGACCCAGGAGACGTGGATGCCGTGGGCGGCGAACACCAGCTGGCTGAAGTAGCCGAGGGCGCCGGCGATGCCGATGGTCGCGCAGTTGTAGGCGAACAGGGCGAGGTAGCCCCCGCCCACGGCGGGCACCCGGCCGAGTCCGTCGGCGACGGTCGCGTAGAAGCCGCCGTTGCCGCCGGTGCGCTGGGCGCTGACGGTGTACCCGACGGAGAAGCACAGCAGGATGATCCCGGCGATGGCGAACGCGGCCGGTACTCCGGCCCCGTTGCCGAAGGCGAAGGACAGCGGCACCGTGCCGATCAGCGCGGACAGGGGGGCCGCGGCGGCGACGATGACGAAGAGGATGTGGCCCGTGCCCAGACTCGCTCGGGCGGTGGCCGGGGCGTCGGCGCCTCGGGGAGCCGCGTCGGCCACCCGGGCCGCGGGCTTGGTGATGGTCATGACTCGCTCCTGGATGCGGGGAAGGCGTGGCAAGGGCGCGGCCCCGGGATCCGGAGTGCATGACGGGGCTCCCGCTGCGGGGGGTTGTGCGGGAGCCCCGTCATGCCATGGTGGGGAAGGCTGCTGATGCGGAACTGATGTTCACCTCGACCCCTGACTTCCGGCCGCTGCTACCAGGCCACCGGCAACCTGTCGAGGCCGTAGACGATGGTGTTCTGGCGGAAGGGGACGTCCTCCAGGGCGATATCGAGGCGCAGGGTGGGGAAGCGGGTGAACAGCGCCTTGAGGGAGACCTCCAGTTCCATCCGGGCCAGCGGAGCACCCGGGCACAGGTGCGTGCCGAAGCCGAAGGCGATGTGCTGCCGGGCTTCCTTGCGGTGGATGTCGACGGTGTGGCCGCCGGGGAAGACCGACTCGTCGTGGTTGGCGCTGGGGATCGCCACGATGACGCCCTCGCCCTTGCGGAGCAGTGCGCCGCTCAGTTCCACGTCTTCGGCGACCACCCGGACCTGGTTGTCCTGGGAGATGGACCAGTAGCGCAGCAATTCGTCGACGGCGGGCCCGAACAGTTCCGGATCGGCGCGGAGTTCGGCGAGCTGGCGCGGCTCTTGGAGCAGGCTGAGCACGCTCAGGCTGATCTGGTGGGCGGTCGTCTCGTGCCCTGCCACGAGGAAGAACCGGGCCATCGACACCAGGTCCTTGTGGTCGAGCTCGCCGCTCGCCACGTACCGGGTGGCGAGCCGGCTGAGCAGGTCGTCCTTCGGGGCCCGTTCGCGCTCCGTGGTGAGCTGGTCGAGGAACTGGCTCATGTCGACGAAAGCGGCGTAGGCCTCCTCGGGCGAGGCCACCTGGGAGAGGATCGTCTGGCTCTGCTCGGTGAAGATGTGCTCGTCCTCCTCAGGCACACCCAGCATCCGCGCGATCACCAGCGACGGCAGTTTGATCGCGAAGTTCTCCACCAGGTCGACGGGGTTGGGCCCGCTCGCCAGGTCGTCGAGGAGCCGGTCGACGAGCGCTTCGACCTCCGGGCGCAGGGCGCGGGTCCGGCGGGCGGTGAACTCGGTCATCGCCATGCGGCGCAGCCGGCCGTGCTCCGGGTTGTCCATCCGGTTGAACGACATCACGCCGGGCTCCGGCGGCAGTTGGATGCGCACGGGGAATCCGGGCTGCTGGTCGTCGGCGCTGAACCGCGGATCGTTGAGTACCTGGCGCACGTCCGCGTACCCGGTGATCAGCCAGGCCTCGCCGCCGCGGATACGGACCTTGACGGGCGGTCTGTGGCGCAGCGAGGTGTACTCGTCCGGTGGCGCGAAGGGACAGGAACGTGGCATGGGCCAGTCCGCGAGCTTCTCCTGGGTGGCTAGCATCTGTTGCCTCTCTGGCTTGACTCCGATGGCTGAGATGTTTCGCCGGTCAGTCTTAAAGCCCACCCTGACGGAGCACTGACAGGCCCCTGACCTGCATAAATGCCCGTATCAACTCATGGGTAACTCTTGGGGGAGGCTTGAACTCCAGGTCGCACAAAGAAGAGGTGCCCCCGGAGCCAAGGCTCCGGGGGCACCCACGGGGAGGGATACGGATCGGGCGGATCCGACATCAGGTGGAGAGGGTGGAGAGGGCTGCCGTGGCGGTCAGTTCTGCCGCGCCGGGCGGGGCAGCAACTGCACCAGGGCCGCGACCCCCACACAGATGGCGGCCTGGACGAAGAGGCCGGAGGAGAACGCGTCGGCGAACGCCCCCGGGCCGTGCCGGGTGCCCAGGGTGTTGAAGAAGACGACACCGATGGCGGCGATGCCCACGGCGTTGCCCATCTCCTGGGCGGTCGAGAACACCCCGGACGCCGCAGCCGCGTGCTCGGGCGCCACGCCTTCGAGCACCAGCGAGGTCAGCGGCGCCACGACCAGGCCCATGCCGATGCCGCAGAACAGCATCGCGGGGATGCACCAGGCCACGGACCCGTTGTCGATGTGCAGGGCGGTCTCGGCGAGCGCGACATCGCTGACGGCCAGGATGAGCGCGCCCAGCGCGAGAACCTGCCGGCCCAACTTGGCTGCGATCCGGGGAGCCTGGGTGGAGGAGAGGAAGAAGCCGATACCCAGCGGGACGAACAACAGCCCGGAATCGAGCGCCGAGACGCCGTGGCCTTCTTGCAGGAAGAGCGCGAGCACCAGGAAGAAGGAGGCCATGGCGGCGAAGAACACCAGGATGCCCACCACTCCGACCCGGAAGGCGCGGTCGTGGAAGAGTGCCGGGCTCACCAGGGGCGACCTGCCACGGGCGTGCAGCCGGCGCTGGTGGATCCAGAACGCGGCCAGCAGCGGTACGGCGGCGATCAGGCACTCCCAGGTCCACGTGGGCCAGCCCTGCTCCCGGCCCTGGACCAGGGGCAGGATCACCGCGGTGAGACCGGCGGTCACCAGCACCACACCGGTCAGGTCGAATCCGGTGCGGCCCTCGGCCTTCGACTCGGGGACGACGCGCGGCGTGATCAGCAGGACGGCCGCGCCGATCGGAACGTTGATCAGGAAGATGGAGCGCCAGTCGAGGCCGAACACGTCCGCCTTGATCAGCAGGCCGCCGATCAACTGGCCGAAGACCGCGGACGCCCCGAGGGCCAGCCCGAATCCGTTGAAGGCCGTGACCCGGTCCTTGCCCGAGTAGGTGGTGGTGAGGATGCCCAGGACCTGCGGGATCACCAGCGCGGCAGCCGCGCCCTGGATGCCCCGGGCTCCGATGAGCACGCCCATGTTCGGCGCGAGGCCGCAGGCGAGCGAGGCCAGCGTGAACAGCGCGAGGCCGATCGAGAAGATCCGCCTGCGTCCGTAGAGGTCACCGAGGCGGCCACCGGTGATCAGCGCGGCGGACAGGCCGATGTTGAAGGTCGCGGCGACGAACTGGATCTGCGCCGAGGACGCGTTCATGTCCGACTGCAGTGACGGAATCGCCACGTTGACGATGAAGAAGTCCAGGTTGGTGATGAACAAGCCCGCGAGCACGACCAGCAGCGCACCCCACGACCGTCTGCCCGTCGTGGTGTCCGGTGGTGGCGTGGTCGCCGTCCCCGTCTGCGCCGGGGTTGTTTCGGTGGCCATGTGCAAGCCCTCCTGGCCTGTCGCGTGCGGTCATTCAGACCCTTCCGACAGGTATGTCGCCTGCAACGGCCCAGCCGACGGGCAGGAGTCGGCGCAGCTCCCTGTCGGAGCGATTGCAGCGCACCCGGCCGGAGTATCGCTGGAGTACGGGTGGGGCCGTCTGCCGGCCCCCGGAGGTACCTGCCCGCGGCGGCCGGTGGTCAGTGGGGCACGCCTGTGGGTACGGGCGTGTGGAAGTCACGTGCGTACCACAGCAGCGGCGCCGCGGCGGGGCTGCTGATGCGGATCTCCAGCGGAGTGCCGAGCAGCAGGTCGTGGTCGCCCGCGCGGATCACGTCCACCGTGCGGCAGCGCAGCCGCACCTTGGCGTCCGGCAGGTACGGGAGGGCGACGCCGCCCTCCCAGGCGCCGAAGTCGCCGGGGGCGAAGCGGTCCTCGCCGTGGGTGGCGAAGCGCTGGGCGACCGGCTTGTGCCGCTCGCCGAGGACGTTGACGGCGAACTCCTCGGCCGCCGACATGGCGGCGTGGCAGCTCGAACCGAGCGCGATGCCCACCATGACCAGAGGAGGGTCGAGGGACACCGACGACACGGAGCTCGCGGTGAACCCCCAGCGCCGCCCCGCCCCGTCGAGGGCGGTGACCACCGAGACGGGGGTGGCGAGCAGCGCCATCGCGTCCTTGAACAGCTGGGCGTCCGCCACCGGTAACTGCTCCTGGGCTGTGCTCATGAGTTAGCTCCTTGGGGATGGGCCGTGGGGCACGGGGCCGGGGCTTCAGCACGCTCCTGGGCCGGGTTCTGAAAGTTCCGGCTCAGGGACCATCGCAAGAACCGCTCAAGACCCACTCGAAACGAAGGGGAGCGAAGGGGCCCGGAGGTGCCGGGTCAAGCCGGGGTTGAGTGGCGGGCAGCAGGATGAGGGGGAAGGCACGGTGCCGACGGATCACGTAAGGAGCTGCACATGGCGGACAGGGAGCCGGTCATGCCCGAGGGGGAGATCCTCGGCTGGCTCGCGGAGAGGCTGGGTACCCACGTGTCCCTGCCGTTGTCAGAGATCAACCCCGATGTCCCGTACGTCGAGTACGGCCTCGACTCCGTCGCCGCACTGGGCCTCTTCGGGGACATCGAGGAGAAGTTCGGCCTCGTCCTCGACCCGATCGTGGCGCTGGAGCATGCGACGGTGCGGCAGCTGGCGGCCTATCTGGCCGTCGAGGCGGCGGAGGCCGTCCACAGCTGAGTGCCGCGCCCGACACCGGTCGGCGCCATCTGACAACGCTTCGCCCCGTCGCACCGCGACGGGGCGAACTGCGTGGCCCTGGTGCTCCTGGTCGGTCTCAGTCGTGGTCGACGGAGACCCCGGTGGTCCTGCCGCCCAGGACCAGCACCGTCACCACCAGCAGGGCCATGCAGCCCGCGATGACGGCGAACATGGGGCCCGCTCCGTGCTGTTCGAGCACCGGCAGCAGGACGAAGGGCAGCGCCCCGGCGCTGAGCTTCGACAGCGAGTACGCGAGGCCGGTGGCCGCCGCCCTGATGTCGGTGGGGTACTGCTCGGCCAGATAGACGTGCGAGACCGTGGAGAACACGTTGCTGACGAGGGTGTAGGCGATCCCGAAGAACATCACGACGGCCACCGAGCCCGCGTACGCGAATCCGAAGCCCGCCAGCGCCATCGCCAGGGCCGAGAGGGCGAGGAGCCGTTTGCGCTCCATTCGGTCCATGATGGGCACCGACACCAGGGAACCGATCGGGTAGCCGATGAAGGACACCGCGGTGAAGCCGAGGCCGGTGACCACTCCGTACCCCTTGGCGGCCAGGATCTGGGGGGCCAGCGCCCCGAAACCGTAGTAACCGACCACGGACAGGGTGGAGAACAGCCACAGCATGGCGGTACGGCGCCGGAACCTGGCCTGGAACACCACGCCGGGGCCGGTGCGCCGGGGCAGCGGCGGGGCGGCGGCGTCGTTCGGGCGCTCTTTCACCGTGGCCGCCGCGGGCCGTGTCTCCGCCCTCGTCTCCGCCCTCGTTTCCGCCAGGACGTGCGCGGGCAGCTCGGCCTCCATCATGGCCACGAGCTTCTCCGCCTCCTGGTGGCGTCCCTGGGTGGCGAGCCAGCGCGGCGACTCGATGAGCCTGCGCCGCAGTCCCCAGACGACGGCCGATCCGGCGGCGCCCAGCACGAACAGCCAGCGCCAGCCGTCGATGCCCAGCGGGCTCAGCGGCACCAGCCACAGTGCGGCGAAGCCGACCGCGGGCACCCCGCAGAACGCCAGGGTGTACGCCCAGGCGGTGTACCGGCCACGCTGCCCGGCGGGCAGTACGTCGGCCAGGTAGCAGTCGGACAGGGCCTGTTCGGCGCCGATTCCGACCCCGGCGAGGAAGCGCGTCACGATCAGCCAGGCGGCGTTCGGGGCGAACGCGCCCAGCAGCGAGAACCCGGAGTACAGCGCGAGGTTGATCAGGAAGGCCCGGCGCCGTCCGAAGCGGTCGGCGACCCGCCCGAGCACCAGGGAGCCGAAGAACTGCCCGATGAAGGCCGAGGCCAGGACGAGCTTGAGGGTGGTGCCGTTGAAGGCGAAGTCCCCCTGCAGCACTTTCGAGATCGTTCCGGAGAGGTTGTTCTCGAAGGTGTCGAAGAGCAGCCCCACGCCGACCACGGCGGTGAGCATGCGGTGCGTGGGCGTGACCGGCATCCGGTCGAGCCGGTCGCCGATGGTGCGCGCCGCGGGCGGGGGCCTCAGCGGCGTCTGCTGTGACATGGTTCAGAGCTCCTCAAGTCTCCGGTGAGCGTTCGGCCGTGTGCCTCCGCCCCGGCGCGTTACGCGTGGGCGGAGGCGGAGTGCCCCCTCCGGTCGTACGGGAGGGAGGGGGCGTGTACGTGATGTGCTGCGGGGGTCCGGCGGGGGCGGTGCCGGGGCTGTCGTACGGCGTCCGTCAGACGGCGGCGCCGATTTCCTTCTGCCGCGTCGGGGCGCTGACCTCGTGCAGGAACGTGGCGACCTGGTTGTAGGACTCCCAGAACCCGACTTCGAGATAGGGGATGCCGCGCTCCGCGCAGTAGTCGCGGGTCAGCTCCCGGGCGCGGGCGAGGTTGCGCTTCGGCATCGCCGGGAAGAGGTGGTGCTCGACCTGGTAGTTGAGGCCGCCGTACAGGAAGTCGATCCACCAGTTGGGGCGGATGTTGCGGGAGGTGAGGACCTGGCGCTCAAGCCAGTCCAGGGTCTCCTTCTCGCCGTCGCGGACCTCCATGCCCTTGTGGTTCGGGGCGAACATCAGGCCGAAGTAGACGCCGAGCGCGGCGTGCTGCACCGCGATGAACACGATGGCCTGCAGGGGCGTCAGGACGGTGAAGACGGCGGTCAGGTAGATCGCGGTACGCAGGACGACGAGGCCGATCTCGACGAACCGGCGCTTGGCCCCGCTCTTGGCCAGCTCCTTGACCGTGGTCTTCTCCATCTTGTAGCCCTCCAGGACGAGGAGCACGAAGAAGAGAATCCGCTGGTGGCGGACGATGAAGCGCTGCGTCCGGGTGCGGGTGGCGTACTGCTTGATGTCGAAGATCGCGGTGCGCCGGCCGATGTCGGGGTCGAGCGTGAGGTGGTTGGGGTGGCTGTGGTGCCGGTTGTGGTGGTTGACCCACCAGGCGTAGCTCACCCCGCTGAAGAAGTTGGCGTGGAAGTACGCGACGAGTGTGCCGACCTTCTTGTCGCGGAACATCGCCTTGTGGCCGACCTCGTGCCACATGTAGGCGCTCTGAACGCCGCAGAGGCCCATCCACACCGCGACCGGCATCTGCCACCAGGACTCGCCGATCAGGAGGAAGGCGACCAGACCGGCCAGGATGAGGGACATGTTCAGGGCGAGCCGGCGGTAGTCGTAGCCCGTGTTGAGGTCGAGCAGTCCCTCGGTCTTCACGCGCTTCAGCAGCTCACCGAAGGTGGCGGAGGCACCTTGGCTGCTCGCTTCGCCCGTCGCGACCGCGAGGCCGGCTTCGAGCGGCCGTTGGGTGTCTGACTCTTTCTCGCTGGTGGTCTCACTGATGTTCGGAGACTGCATAGAAGGATCTCCTTGAGCAGGACGGGTCCCGGCACGGGGCACCGGGCGAAAGCAACTTGAAGACCGGCCGGGAATTGGGGGGTGGGTGAAGGAGCGGGGCTGGGTGCGTGCGGCTGCAAGGCGGAGGATTGAGGCAACGCGGAGCGTTGGTGATTGACGACAACGCCGCAGATGCGCGTGCCCGGCCCCGCGACGCCGCCCCCCAATTGCCGGCCGGTCTTAAGCGTCGGGCACCGCACTGATGTGGCGCTGATGACTGCCTGGAACACCGCCGGGGCGGGGCTTGCACCGGGCGGCCCGTGGCACAGCTCCCGTGCGGGAGCTGTGCCACTACGGGCGGGCGGTGCGCGCGGCGCGGCGGCGCGTCACGCGGCTGCGGCCTCCTGGGCGAGCCGTGCGTCCAGGGTGCGCAGCAGCTCGTCCGAGGCGCGGGCGACGTCCTGGTCGTCCGGGGCCCCGATGATGTCCATCAGGGAATGGACCAGCTGCTCCTTGAGGGCGTCCGTCTCGCTGGGTGCAGGCGCCTGCTCGGCGTCCTGCCCCAGGGCCTCGGTGGTCTGCTCGCTGGACATGGTTCTTCCTCCTTGCTGGGTGCCGCCGTGCCGGGCGGCTCGGGTGCGGTGGGTTCAGAAGGCGTTGCAGGCGCGGAAGATGTGCGCGAAGGCCGACAGCGAGGCGGGCCCGTCGAAGGCCACGTACTCGGGGACGGGAGCCTCCGGCGCCCACTTCTCCTTGTAGGTGAGCTGCGTCTGGGCGGGGTAGAGAGCCGCGCCCTCGGCCCACAGGAAGTGCATCAGCCACTGGAAGGACGGGCTGTGGCCGGGGAGTTCGTTCTCCTCCGCCAGGCCGGTGAACGGGGTGAAGCCGAAGTGCAGCCACTCGGCGCCCTCGGCCCGCAGCACCTCGATGACATGCGCGTTGATGGCCTCCATCAGGCCCGGGGTGTCGTCGGGGATGCGCCGGCTCAGGTCGTGCATCCAGCCGGCCCGGCTGCCGTAGACGGGCGAGTACGAGATGTAGCCGACCGGCTTGGAGTCGATGGTGCCGAGGAAGAGCCTGCGGTGCTCCTGCGCGGGGCCGCCTATCTCGCCGACCAGGAACTCCAGCTGCCGGGCCTCCTCGCCCTTGGAGCGCAGCCAGGCCTGGTCGATGTGGGTGATCGCCTCGGTCAGTTCCTCCGGCGACACCTCGCTGACCTGCAGACCGCTGCGGAGGGCGCGGGAGATCTTGTTGCGCATCCGCATGAACCGGGTGCCGCGCATGGTGAAGTCGGGCAGGTGGACCACCCAGGAGGAGCCGAACTGGTTGACGGTGAAGCCGCGCCGGGCGTACACCTCGGCGTCGGGGCGCTGCAACTGGGCGCCCACCACCTTCAGGCCCTGCTCATGGGCATGGGCCACGAAGCGGTCGAGCAGGGTGTCGTAGTCGTCCGGGGCGGCGAAGGGGCCGCCGAGCTGGACCAGGTACTGGCCGGCCCTGCGGTAGGCGATGATGCCGTCGAGTCCCGGCGCGGTGAACGCGCTGGTCCCCTGGCTCATGGTCAGGAACGCGCTGGAGTTCTCGGACTGCGTGTGTTGACGGATCGATGCGAGAACGGTGTTCTCGGCCGTTGCTGTAGGAGACATTGGCCCTCTCTCTTCCGATGACGAGCACAGGAAAGTAGAGCACCTGCAAGATGAGCCCCGGAAGAGCCGAAATTGTCTGCCGGGGAGATGTCAGCCGCCTGTCAGCCGGATATCAGAGCGGGCTGGAAATGTAATCCAGGCAACCGGGAGACAATGGCTTCCGGAAACCAGGAGAGGTGCCCGGAGTGGTTTATCGGGGACCGGAGCACGCTTCAGTCGGGCGAAAGCCCACGCAGGTTCGAATCCTGCCCTCTCCGCTGCGGGCCGTGCTGCCGCACCGCCGGAAGCCCGCCGGAAGCCCGCCGTACGCGACCTGCTCGCGCCGAGTGCGCCACGCCGTCGGGCCCGGAGCGGCGACGGCCGCCGATCGCCGATCGCAGCGTCTGGAGAATCCCCTCATGCCGACCGCGGCATCCCCCGCCCCACGACGGGCACTTGTCGTCGCCAACCCCACCGCGGGCACCGTACGCGCGGGCCTGTTCGACGAGGTCGTACGGCTCTGCCGCGACCGGCTCGACAGCGTCGAGGTGCACCGCACGACGCACCGAGGCAGCGCCACCGAGGCCGTCCGCGCCGCCACGGCGGCGGACCTGGTGATCGCGGTCGGCGGCGACGGCACGGTGCGCGAGGTCGTCGAAGGACTCGTCGCCCGGGACCGGCCCACCGCGGCGGCCCTCGCCGTGGTCCCCGCGGGCACCGGCAACTCCAACTACCGCATGCTGTGGGCCGACCGGCCCTGGGCCGAGACGCTGCAAGCGACTCTGACCGCCGACGCGGAGCGGGCCGCACTGCGCCGCATCGACCTGGGATCGCTCGCCGAGACCGGCGAACTCGTGCTGCTCGGCGCCTGCTCCGGGCTGGTCGCCGAGGGCCTGATCACGGCCCGCACGGTCCAGGCCACCGGCCGCGAGCGCTACACCCGGGCCCTGCCGGACGCGGCTGCGGCCCACCGCCCCTACCCGGGGCGGGTCACGGTCGACGGCACGGTGCTGCACGAGGGCGCCACCGTCCTGGCCAACGTCGGCGGCGGCCGGTACCGCGGCGGCCAGTACCTGGTCCTGCCCCACTCCGAGCTGGACGACGGGCTGCTGGACGTCTGCGTCGTCGGCGCCGAGGTGCCCGCCACGGACATTCCCCACCTCGCCACCGAGGGCCTGCTGCACGAGCAGCCCGGAGTGGTGTACGGCCGCGGGCGGCGCGTCGTCGTCGAACGCCTCGACGGGCGCCCCCTGTGTTTCGAGCACGACGGTGAACTGCAGCAGCTCAACTGGACCAGCATGTCCGTCGATGTGCTGCCGGGTGTGCTGCCGGTCTGGGGTGCTCCGACGAAAGAAGTGACGCGTGTCGATACTCAAGGAGCTGTGCCGGTGGGCGGCCCGGCTGCAGGCTGAGGACGTCCCCGCCCCCGTACGCTCCCTGGCGAGCAGCCAGTTGCTCTCCCAGCTGGCCTCCATCCGGGCCGGCGCCGCACACCCGCTGGGCCGCCGGCTCATCGAGGCCTTCGGGCCGCCCCTGCAGAGCGATCCGCGTACGTCGGCGTGTGTGCTGGCCGGGCTCGGCTCCTGGCTGAACCTCGACGACACCGCGTACGCGGGCCATCTGTCGAACTCCACGGTGTCCGTCCCGCTCGCGTACGCCTACGCGCGCGGCCTCGACGGCGCCTCGCTGGTCACCGCGGTCGTCGCCGCCAACGAGTTCGCGGCGAGGATCACGGCGGCGGCCACGCTCGGGCCGCTGCGCGGCCACAGCGCCGTGCACACGCACCTGGCGGGCACGGTCAGCGGAAGGCTGCACTGCGAGGGCGCCGACGAAGCGGTCTGGAGCAACGCCCTCGGCCTCGCCTTCGCCATGCCCAACTGGCCGCTGATGCGCGCCTTCCTGGCCAGCGACGCGCGGCTGTTCAACACCTTCACACCGGTACGCACCGCGATGGACGCCTGCGACGGGGCCCGCGCCGGGCTGCGGGGCGCCGTGGACATCCTGGAGCACCCGGACGGTTTCCTCGACCGGTTCTCCTCCGTACCGCTGCCCGACGCCGTCAACGCGGGCCTCGGCCTGCGGTGGCACACCGAGACCCTCTCGTTCAAGATGCACCCGGGCGGTCCCGGGATCGACGCGGCGGTGGACTGCGCCGCCGCGCTGCACCGCGACATCGGTCCGTGCCGTCCCGAGGACATCGAGGAGATCGTCGTCGAGGCGTCCCTCTACACGCTGTTCGCGGGCAAGAAGGCGGCGTCGTACATCGTCGGGCCGGGCTCGCCGCTGGGCGCGCTCGTCCTGCACACCCCGTATCCGGTGGCCACCGCCCTGCTGACCGGCGGTCTGACGGTCAACGACTTCGCGGCGCCGCTGCTCAGCGAGCGCGTCCGCTGGGACGTCGCGGAACGGGTGCGGCTGGTGCACGACCCCGAGCTGACCCGGGCGCTGTTCGCCTCGGAGGCCCCGTTCGGCGAGGCCGTACGGCAGGCCGGGCCCGCGGCGGAACCCTGGCTGCGTTCCTTCGGCGGCGAGGAGGTGGCCAGGCTCGCCCAGGAGGCCGCGGGCGACAAGGCACGGGCCGACTTCACCTCGTCCGCCAAGGCGACCGGCGCCCGGGTGACGGTACGGCTGGCCGACGGGCGCACCCTCAGCCGGGAGCGCATGATCCCGCTCGCCGCCGCCGGCCCCCACACGCGGGCCCACCACGCCGAACTGATGCAGCAGAAGTTCCTGGAGTACGGCGGGACGCCCGAGGTCGCCGAGGCGGCCGAGCACCTCGATTCGATGGATTCCGATGATCTTCAGGAATGGATCGCATCAGCGCTGCGGTAATCCGCGAGGCGGGTGTCAGCGATGAGTCAGCAGGCGCTGCGAACATCGTTTCACGGTGGACAGTGAGCAGGGAAGATCGGACTTGGGAAAGGTCCTTTGATGCCTGAAAAGGAACTCCGCAGTTACAAACTTTATATCGCGGGCAAGGACGTCGAAGGCGACGGCTGGGTATATACCGTCAGCGCCAAGTCCATGCTCGAAGATGTATTCACGAGCGTCAGTCTCAAACGGGAACTGGAAAAGAATCCGGATTCCGAGTCGGCGGATCACCCCTATGTGGTGGGCCGTTGCGCAATCGCCAGCGATGCTTCGATCGATCTCGCCACGGAGGCCGCCGCTGCTGCTGCGGGCGCCTGGGCCGAGGTCCCCCTGGAACGTCGGATGCGCCTGGGCAGGATGTTCCGCGAGGAGCTGATGCGCCGCGAGGACGAGTTCCTGGACATCCTCACCTCGGAGTCGCACCCGCTGCGGCTGGCCCGCTGGGAACTGAGCTGCATGAAGCAGATCTACAGCGAGGAAAGCCTGTACTGGTACCGGCAGCGGATGCACACCGAGTTCGAGCACGAGGGACGGCGCCTGATCGTCCGTCGCCAGCCCGACGGTGTGGTGGCCTTCAACCCGCCGCAGAACGCGCCCGCGCCGAGCGCGGCCCTCGCCGTTCTCGCGCTGATGGCCGGCAACGCGGTCGTGATGCGTGCCCCGCGCAGCATCGCGCTGAGCACCATGTGGCTGATGCGCGACGTGGTGGCGCCGCTGCTCGAAGAGATCTCCGCGCCTCCCGGCATCCTCAACGCCATCTGCTCCAACCCCAAGCAGACCCTGGACCGCTGGGTCGAGTCGCCGCTGATCAACGACATCTTCTACATCGGCGGCAGCGAGGAGGGCCTGCGCTTCCAGGAGAGCTGCGTGGCCAACGGCAAGAAGCCCATCCTGGAGCTGGCCGGCAACGACACCATCGTCGTGTGGAAGGGCGCCGACCTGACGAAGGCGGCCGAGGCGATCTGCGAGTCCTTCTACGGCTCGGGCCAGATCTGCATGGTGCCCAACTGCGTGCTGGTCCACCCCGAGATCGCCGAGGAGCTCATCGAAGCGGTCAAGGAGCGCGTCAAGGTGGTCCGTCCGGGCTACCCGGAGGACGAGGACGTCCTGCTCTCCCCGGTGCGCCGCAGCGAGAAGTTCTTCGCGCTGCTCAAGCAGTCCCTGGACCGCGGCGGCGAGATCATCACCGGCGGCCTGCGGACCGAGGTCGACGGCACCCCGTCGGAGACCGGCGTCTTCCTGCAGCCGACCGTGGTGCGGGTCGACGGTCTCGAAGGGGCCCGCCTGCACGACATCGTCAGGAGCGAGACGTTCTTCCCGCTGCTGCCGATCGTCGTACCCGAGGCGACCGACGACGACACGCTGCTCAACTCGTTCATCGACTTCGTCAACTCCAACGAGTACGGGCTGCGCAACTCGCTCTGGGTCAAGTCCGCCCGGGTGATCAACGCGTTCGTGCAGCGCATCACCAACGGCGGCCTGCTGAAGATCAACGACTCGCACATCGGCTTCCTGCCGTATCTGCCCAGCCACGGCGGAACCGGCCTGACCGGCGGTGTCTACGGCGAGGCCAACTACCCGATCCTCAAGACCTCGCACATCCAGGGCGTCAGCATCGCCACCGACGTCAGCCCCCACGAGGCCGTCTTCGGGGCCTGAACCATCCCCCCGCTCCACCGATTCAACGGAGGTGTCCCCCCGTGCGCTCCCTCGACTCCGCCCGCTCGCTCTGCGACCGGTACCATCCAGGGCTGCTCAAGGCCCTGGAAGAGATCCCCTTCGCCGAGCGGGAGGCTCCCGGGAGTCCCGCGATCGACCTGTTCCGCACCCACGGCGGTGTGGGGCTGCTGGTGCCCACCGAGTTCGGCGGGCACGGCGCCGACCCGGTGGACGCGGTGCAGGTGCAGCGGGCCATCGGGGCGGTGTCACCGTCGGTGGCCGCCGCGGTGACCATGCACCACTTCACCGTCTCGATGCTGTACTCGCTGGCCGAGCGGTCCGGGCGGCTGGCGGAGGGTCAACTGGAGCTGCTGCACCGGGTCGTGCCGGAGCAGATCCTGATGGCCTCGGGCTGGGCCGAGGGCAAGACACAGCAGAACATCTTCGCGCCGTCGGTCGTCGCGGTGCCGGCCCCGGGCGGGTACCGGCTCAACGGCATCAAGAAGCCGTGCAGCCTGGCCCATTCGATGCAGCTGCTCACCGCGAGCATCGCCGTGCCCGGCCCGGACGGCACCCCCGAACTCGCCCTCGCACTGGTCCCGGCCTCCTCCGAGGGCCTGACGGTCCATCCGTTCTGGGGCAACGACGTGCTGGCCGCCTCGGAGAGCGACGAGGTACGCCTGACCGACGTGTTCGTCCCGGACAACATGGTCGTACGCACCACCGAGGACGACCCGGACCGGCTCGACGAGCTGCAGACCGCCGGCGTCATCTGGTTCGAGATGCTGATCTCGGCCGGTTACGCCGGAGCCGCCGCCGCCCTCGCCGAACTGGTCGTCCAGCGCGAGCGGGGCAGCGTGAGCGAGCGGTCCGACGTGGTCATCAACGTCGAGAGCGCCTTCCACCTGCTTGAGGGCGCCGCCCGCGCCGTACGGGACGGGCTCGACAGCGAGGAGGCGGTGGCCCAGGTGCTCATCGCCCGCTACGCCACCCAGGACCTGCTCGCCAAGGTCTCGGACAAGAGCCTGGAGCTGCTGGGCGGCATCGACTTCATCCGCAGCTCGGACCACGCCCGCCTCGCGGCCTCCGTACGTCCGCTGGTCTTCCACCCTCCGGGGCGGTCCGCCACGGCCGGACAGCTCGTCGACTACGTCGCGGGCAAGCCGCTCGACCTCTCCTGAACCGCATCCGGCCGATGCACCGGTCGAACCCCAACAGCCCGTCGTATCCAGGGAGTTATCCGTGACCGTGACCCAGGACATCCGGGTCGACACCGAGGCGGACATCCTCGGTCTCTACCGGGCCCACCTCAGCAAGGGCCGGGCCACCCTCGCCGAACTGTTCGGCAGCCACATGGAGGTGGAGTCCTCCGGCGCCTGGCTGACCACGAGCGACGGTGAGCGCTTCCTCAACGCCGGGGGCTACGGCGTCTTCATCATGGGCGCCCGCCACCCCATCGTGATGGAGGCCGTCGAGCGCCAGCTGCGCACCCACCCGGTCGCCACCCGCATCCTGCTGGAGCCGACGGTGGCCCGCGCCGCCGAGGCCCTCGTCTCGGTCATGCCCGAGGGCCTGGACCGCGTGCACTTCTCGCTCTCCGGCGCCGAGGCCGTCGAGACCGGCCTCAAGCTGGCCCGCGCCAACGGCCGCAGGCGGACCGTGTCGATGCAGGGCGGCTACCACGGCAAGACGATGGGTGCCCTTTCGGCGACCGCCAAGGAGGTCTACCAGAAGCCCTTCCGGCCGCTGCTCCCCGACGTACTGCACCTGCCCTTCGGCGACGCGGACGCCCTGGAGGAGGAGCTGCGGGCGCACCCGGGCGAGGTCTGCGTGATCCTGGAGCCGGTGCAGGGCGAGGGCGGCGTGATCATCCCGCCCAAGGGCTACCTCAAGCGGGTCGAGGAGCTCGTGCGCGAGTACGACGGCTTCCTCATCCTCGACGAGGTACAGACCGGCATGGGCCGGCTCGGCGAGTGGTGGGGCGCCGACACGGAGGGCGTCGTCCCCGACGTACTGCTCGCGGGCAAGGCGCTCGGCGGCGGTGTGGTCCCGGTCTCGGCGGCCGTCGCCACCCGCAAGGCGTTCCGCCCGTTCGACAAGGACCCGTACATCCACACCTCGACCTTCTCCGGGCAGCCCCTGCTGATGGCGGCCGTCCAGGGCGCCGTCCGCGCGATCGAGGAGGAGCGCCTGGTCACCCGGTCCATGGACCTGGGCGCCCGGCTGCTGCCCCGGATCGCCGAGATAGCCCGCCGCAACATTCCCGACCTGGTGGTCGACGTACGCGGCCAGGGCCTGCTGATCGGCGTGGAGCTGACCGAGGCGGGCCTGGCCGGGGAGCTGCTCATCGAGCTCTTCAACCACGGCGTGGTCGCCAACCACTCGATGAACGGCAGTTCGGTGGTGCGGTTCACCCCGCCCGCCACGCTCACCGACCTCGACGTGGAGTACCTGCTCAGCTCCTTCGACAAAGCAACCCTCGATCTGGTCGCCGGTTCGGCCAGGATGCCGGAAGGCGGAAACAACTGATGCGTCATGTGGAACTGGACGCCGTGGTACTGGGAGAGAACGCCAGGACCGTCTTCGAGTCCGTCGCCAGGTTCGACCGATTCCCCGAACTGGCCCCGCACGTCAGCTCCACCACGGTGCACGGCACCCTGCCCGATCCGCAGGGCAGCTCCAGCTGGGAGCTGCACTTCCGCAGCGGCCTGCTGCGCTGGACCGAGGAGGACCGCTTCCTGGAGGACGAGCTGGAGATCCGGTTCGAGCAGGAGGACGGCGACTTCGACGTCTTCGAGGGCAAGTGGGCGGTGATCCAGGAGGACGAGAACGTCGTCGTCCACTTCGAGGTCGACTTCGACTTCGGTATCCCGAGCCTCGAAGGCATCCTCGACCCGATCGCCGAGCGCGTCATCAAGGAGACCGTGGCCTGGGCCGTCACCGGGCTGTTCGCCCGCACGGAGCTGCGCAGCGCGGTCGAGCTCGGCACGCCCGCCGACGCGGCAGCGTAGGGGACGGCCATGGACCAGGCGAACCCGTTCGAGACCCCACGGACCTTCTCCCTGCACCGCGCCGAGTACCTCGTCGGCTTCGCGGTGAGCACCGGCCTGATCATCGAGCACTTCGGCGACATCCGCTGGCCCGTGTGGATCGGTCTGTTCCTCTACATCGACCTGATCGGTTACATCCCGGGGGCCATCGCCTTCCGCCGCAGCGGGGGCAGGCCCATCTCCAAGGTCTTTTACGTCCTCTACAACGTCATGCACAGCCTGATCACGCAGAGCGTGGTCGTCGGCCTGTGGTGCTGGCTGGTCGGACCGGAGTGGGCACTGCTCGCGGTCGCCTGGCACCTGAGCGGTGACCGGGGGCTGTTCGGCAACTTCATGAAGTCGTTCGCGCTGCCGTACGAGCCCGTCCGGCAGAAGGGGTACCTGCGGCTCCTGGACGACCTGGGCCTGCAGCACCCCAAGCCGGTGGGCCACGCCCAGGACCCGGAGCCCGTCGGCCACCTGCCGGCCCGGCCCGCGCCCCGCAGCCGGAACGCCGACCGCGCGGTGTCCCCCGCAGGCCGCTGACCGCAGACCCGTCACCTCCCGGGCAGTGAACCCGGGCCGACAGAAGGAGCACACGCCGTCATGACCGAATCGCCGCAGAGCGCCGTGGCGCAGGAGGCCGACTGGGAGACCGCTCCCGGTCTGCTCGACGGGGCCAAGGAACTCACCCTCGGACCCGAGGAGTGCAACCTCGCCTACTGGATCACCCAGGTCGCCCAGGGCACTCTGCGCGATCGCGGCGTCACCGGCCACCACGAGTCGGCGCTGGTCCCGGACTTCCTCAAGGCGCCGGGTCCGCTGCGTGAGGCCCTGGTCCTCGAATTCGGCTTCCGCGGGCTGTCGGAGGAGGTCGCCACCCGGCTGCTCGCCCCGTACGTGGAGATCGCTCCGGGCATCCCGGAGATGGAGTTCTACGCGACCCAGCTCCTCGACGAGGCCCGGCACGCGCGGGTGTTCCGCAACCACCTGGTCGAGCTGGGGATGCCGGAGGCGACCCTGCTGCGCGACATCGAGGACATGGCGGCCGACTACCAGCGCGAAGTGCTGCAGCCGGTCATCGACTTCACCCTCGACGTCGTCCAGAAGCAGCGCGACTTCCCCGGCGCGGTGGCCGTGTTCGCCATCGTCATCGAGGGCGTGCTCGCCCCGGCGGCGGAGCTGAGCGAACGCAAGTGGACCCCGCTGTCCCCGGCCACCGGCGAGATCTCCCGCGGCACTGCGATCGACGAGATCCGCCACCTGACGGTCGCCAGCACCATCCTCCGCGACCACGTGCGCAAGCACCCCGAGTACCGGCCGCGGCTGGTGGAGATCCTGCAGGCCGGCGTCGCGCTGTGGGACGACATCGACGACCGCAAGTTCGTCATCCACCGCGAGGAGCTGTTCCAGAAGGGCATGGAGGAGCACGCCGACCGGATCGGTGACTACGAGATCTGGCCCGGCACCCGGCTTCTGGACACCACGCCGGAGCAGCGCTACGACATGGCCGAGCAGTGGACGGACGAGATGGCCGCCGCCCGCATGGCGTACATGGGCCTGCCCGTCGAGTGGCTCGGCTCCCCCGCACAGGGGGACGCGTGAAGTCCGCTGTCATCGCGGGCGCCGGGGTCTATCTGCCGCCGAAGCTGGTCACCAACCAGGACCTCAGCGAGCGCCTCGACACCAACGACGCGTGGATCCGCACCAGGACGGGCATGTCGGTGCGGCACGTCGTCGAGCCCGGCGGTGCCACCTCCGACCTGGCCGTGGAGGCCGGGGAGCGGGCCCTGAAGTCCGCCGGGGGCGGCGGCGCGGACGTGGTCATCCTGGCCACCACCACACCGGACCACCAGGTCCCGCCCACCGCACCGGACATCACGACCCGGCTCGGCCTGGGCACCACCCCGGCGTTCGACCTGTCGGCGGCGTGCGCAGGGTTCCTGTACGGACTGGCGACGGCCTCCGGCCTGATCGCCACCGGCACGGCCGAGCGGGTGCTGCTGATCGGCGCGGACGCCTTCACGACCATGGTCGACCCGGACGACCGCGGCACCGTGGTGCTGTTCGGGGACGCCGCGGGCGCGGTGGTGCTGCGCGCGGGTGAGGCGGACGAGCCCGGTGCGATCGGCACTCCGGTGCTGGGCAGCGACGGAAGCCTCGCCGGGCTGATCCAGGTCCCGGCCGGCGGCTCCCGGTCGCGCTCCAGCGGGCCGGTGACCGAGCTGGCCGACCCGTCCGACGCGTACTTCAAGATGAACGGCCGGGAGACCTTCCGGCACGCCGTGCAGCGGATGAGCGAGGCCTCGCGCGCCGCCGTGCGGGCCGCCGGGTGGACGCTCGACGACGTGGACCGGCTCTGCGCCCACCAGGCCAACTCGCGCATCCTCACCGCGGTCGCGGACGAGCTCGGCTTCCCCGTGGAGCGGCAGTTGTCCAACGTCGCCGAGGTCGGCAACACCGCGGCGGCGTCGCTCCCCACGCTGCTCGCCATGTCCGCGGCGAACGGCACGCTCCAAGCCGGTCACCGGGTGCTGCTCACCGCCTTCGGCGGCGGGCTCTCCTGGGGCGCGGCCACCCTCGTCTGGCCCGACATCGACGTCGTCTGACCCCACCGAAAGGAAGCCCGTCATGTTCGAGATGCTCAAGGAGATCCTGGTCGACAAGCTCAAGGTCGCCCCGGACCTGATCACCCCGCAGGCCACCCGCGAAGAGGTCGAGCTGGACTCGCTCGCCGTCGTCGAGCTGTCGATGCTCCTCGACAAGGAGTACTCCATCGAGATCAGCGACGACGAGCTGATGGAGGCCGGAAACATCGGCGAGATGGCCCAGATGATGAGCGAGCGCCGCGCGACGGTCTGAGGGGCTGTCGGGTGACCCCCGCGCGCAGCCGCCCAGGACCGGGACCGGCCCGGCACTCAAGGAGAGTTCATGCATGACGTACGTGAGCTGATCGAGCTGGGTCCCGAAGCGGTGCGGCGCCTCGCGCGGCGCCGGTACGGGCTCGACCTGACCGGCGTCGAGGAGGCGCACCGGCGGCGCGCGGCGGCCCTGACATCCGTGTCCGACCTGCGCGCCGCCCTCAAGGCGGCCTCGCGCGGCCACGGCGGCAAGCCGTCCGAGGCCGCGCGTGAGGAGTCGCGGCGGCTGCGGGAGCAGGTGCAGCAGGCGGAGTCCGCGGCGCGCGAAGCCGAGGCGGCCCTGACCGATCTGCTGCTCGCCATTCCCAACTTCCCGCTGGACGAGGTGCCCGACGGGCACTCGGACCAGGAGGCCGTCGAGGTGGCGCGCGGCGGCCCGCCCGTGCGTGCGGGGGGCCCGGCCCGCCATCACGCCGACCTCGGCGAGACGCTGAACATCTTCGACGGCTCCCGCGCCGCCCGCCTCTCGGGCGCCCGCTTCACCGTGTCGCGCGGCGCCGGAGCCCGGCTGGAGCGTGCGCTCGGTGACTTCTTCCTGGATCTGCACACCCAGGAGCACGGCTACGTCGAGCACTCCGTGCCGTACCTGGTGAACCGGCAGACCATGACCGCCACCGGCCAGTTGCCCAAGTTCGAGGAGGACCTGTTCGCCACCCGGGTCGGTGACCGGGAGCTGTTCCTGGTGCCGACCGCCGAGGTCCCGCTGACCAATCTCGTCGCCGGTGACCTGCTCGTCGCCGCCGACCTGCCGCTCGCGTTCACCTCCCGCACCCCCTGCTTCCGCGCGGAGGCCGGCTCGTACGGCCGTGACACCCGCGGCATCCTGCGCCTGCACCAGTTCGAGAAGGTGGAGCTGGTACGGATCTGCGCGGCGGACGAGGCCCCCAAGCAGCTGGAGCTGATGCGCTCCCACGCCGAGGAGTGTCTGCGCCGCCTCGAACTGTCCTACCGGGTGGTGCAGTTGCCGGCCGGTGATCTGGGCTTCTCGGCCCGGATGACGTACGACATCGAGGTGTGGCTGCCCGGTAGCGGCGCCTTCCGCGAGATCTCCTCCGTGTCGGACTGCGGCACCTTCCAGGGGCGGCGCGCGGGCATCCGGGTGCGCACCGGGAGCGGGGCCAAGGAGGCTGCCGCGACGCTCAACGGCTCGGCGCTGCCCATCGGCCGCACGGTGGCCGCGCTGCTCGAACAGGGGCAGCAGGAGGACGGGTCCGTCGTCCTGCCGGCGGCGCTCACGCCGTACACCGGGTTCTCCCGGATCCTGCCGGGCGGGGCCACCGCATGACGTCGCCCGGCCCCCGGTGGTGCGTTCCGTGACACGGAACGCACCACCGGGGGCCGGGCGTTGACGCGGTCAGGCCGAACGCACCAGCTGCGGGGAGGCGGTCCGCCGGCCGGGGAGGAGCGGTGCCTGGTTGAGGATGGCGAGGAACCGTTCCCTGAGCTGCGGCGAGGGCTCGATGCCCAGTTCGTCGACCATCCGGCCGCGGGCGGTGTGGTACGTCTCGATCGCCTCGGCCTGCCGCCCGTACCGGTACAGGGCCAGCATCAGCATCTCGGTGACCCGCTCCCGCCACGGATGGACGATGCTCATCCGCTTCAGTTCCCCTATGGCGGAGGGCACGTCGCACTCGAAGTCGAACCAGAGCTTGTCCTCCGTCGCGGCGAGGTGCTCCTCCTCCAGCTGTACGGCCACCGACCGGCACAGCGGCCCGCCGGCGACGTCCTGGAGCGGGGCGCCGCGCCACAGGCCGAGTGCCTCCCCGAGGAGTCCGGCGGCCCACGCCGAGTCGGTGGGCACGGCTCTGCGGGCCTCGGCGACCCGGCTCCTGAAGACGTTCATGTCGAGCTCCTCGGCGGGGAACTCCAGGGCGTACCCGGTGGACCGGGTGACCAGCGAAGGGGCGGAGCTGCCCCACTCCTGCAGGGTGCGGCGCAGCCGTGAGACGTGCGCCTGCAGGGCGTTCTCCACGGTCAACGGCGGCTCCGTGCCCCACAGTTCGGTGTAGAGCTCCTCGGCGGGGACCAGTCGGCCGCCGCTGACCAGCAGCGCGGCCAGCAGCGCCCGCTGCTGCCCGCCCCGGACACTGCGGAAGTGCCCGTCCACCTCGACGCCGACGGAGCCGAGAATTCTGAACTTCACTGACTGCTCCTCCCTGCCTGACGCCCCCGGGGGGTGCCTGCCGCAGCGGCAGGCGGGGCGGTACGGAGTGTGTTGTCCGCGTTGAACGTGACACCGCTCCCTTGAGCCCCGCTTGAGATCCGGCGTGCGCCGGGCGGAACCGGTTCCGTCGCGTGCCGGGCCGCCCCAGGGGGCCCGTGACGACTCCACCGGTTCTTGAGCGGCCCCCTGGCAGAGTGGCGGAGGAGCCGCCCGGGGCCGCGCGCGTCCGGTCGGCGAGACAAGTAATCGCATGCGACCAAGGAGTACCCGTGAGTGACCTGACCGAACTGGCCGGCCGTTACATCGCCGCCTGGAACGAGGCGGACGCGAGCAAGCGTGCCGCGGCGATCTCCGAGGTGTTCACCGCGGACGCCACCTACACCGACCCGCTCGCCGACGTACAGGGCCACGAAGGCATCGGGGCCGTGCTCGCCGGAGCCCAGGAGCAGTTCAAGGGATTCGAGTTCCGCGTCCTCGGCGACGTCGACGAGAACCACAACATCGGCCGGTTCCAGTGGGAGCTGGTGCCCGCCGGCGGTGGCGAGAACATCGTCATCGGCTTCGACGTCGTGGTGACCGACTCCCAGGGGAAGATCAAGAACGTCTACGGCTTCCTCGACAAGGTTCCCGCGGGCGCCTGAGCGCTCTCACGGCCCCCCTACCGGGCGGATCGCTGCCATCAGGGCGCGTCCGCCCGGTCTCCGTTCCCCCCTCAAGGAGCACCACGATGACAACGGAAACCGGGACGTCCACCAGGGCCGGAGAGCCGGTGGTTCCCAAGAACGGTCCTGGCTGGGGCGCTCTAGCCGTCGTGATGGTGGGTACCTTCATCACGGTCCTCGACTACTTCATCACCAACGTCGCGGTGCCTGCGATCCGGCTGGACCTGCGGGCCAGCGACGCCCAGTCCCAACTGGTCATCGTCGCGTACGGGGTGACCTTCACCGCCGGCATGATCACCGGCGGGCGGCTCGGTGACCTCTACGGCAGGCGGCGGATGTTCACGCTCGGCCTCGCCGGGTTCACCCTCGCCTCCGGGCTGTGCGCGGTGGCGCAGAGCGCCGACGCGCTGGTCGTCTTCCGGGCGGTACAGGGCGTCACCGCCGCGTTGATGGTGCCCCAGGTCCTCGGGATCATCGGTGTCGTCTACGACGGTGCCGCGCGGGCCCGTGCCTTCGTCGTCTACGGCCTGGTGATCGGCCTCGCCGGCGTCTTCGGACAGGTCATCGGGGGTGCTCTGATCTCGGTGGACGTGGCGGGCCTCGACTGGCGGACCATCTTCCTGATCAATCTGCCGGTCGGCGTGGTGACGCTGCTCCTGACCCGGCGGCTGATCCCCGAGTCCCGCAACGCCGAGGGTGGGCGGATCGACCTGACCGGTGCCGTGCTGGCCACCTTGGCCCTGGCGGCCCTGGTGCTCTCGCTCGTCGAGGGCCAGCAGCAGGGCTGGCCGCTGTGGAGCTGGCTGCTGCTCGTGGCCGTGCTGCCGCTGGGAGTCGGCTTCGTCGTGCAGCAGCGCCGGCGGCAGGGGCGCAGCCCGCTGCTCGACCTCGCGATGTTCCACAGCCGGACCTTCTCGGTGGGCCTCATCGCCATGCTGACGTACTTCCTGGCCATGGGGTCGTTCTTCTTCATGCTGGCGCTGTACCTCCAGGAGGGCAAAGGCCTTTCGGCCGCCGAGGCCGGGCTGGTCTTCCTCACGCTGGGCTCCGGCTACTTCGGTTCGTCGCTGCTGTCCGCCAAGCTGGCCGCGCGCCTGGGCCACGGCCTGGTCTCGGTCGGTCCGCTGACCCTGGGCATCGGTTATGTCCTGACGGGGCTGGTCGCCTCGCGGCTCAGCACGGACGGCAGTGTGCTGTGGCTGATCCCGCCGCTGGTCGTCGCCGGAATCGGGATGGGCATGACCACGGGTCCGCTGACCGGTGCCGTCCTGGGAGGCGCCGATCCGCAGCACGCCGCTTCGGCCTCCGGCGCGACGAACACGGTGCAGGAAGGCGGGGCCGCCATCGGTGTGGCCCTGGTCGGCGCCGTGTTCTACCCCGCGCTCGGCGACGCCAGGCCGAGCGACTACCCGCACGCCTTCATCATGGGGCTGATCCCCCTGGTCGTCTTCAGCCTCGCCGTCTCCGTGATCGTGAGGTTCATGCGGCCGAGCGGCGGACAGAGCTGAGTACCCGGCCCGCATCCGCGGGCTCACGACGGCCGAGCCGACGCCTTGTGCGGCTCGGCCGTCTTTGCGTTGCGCGCCCCGGGCGCGCAGACCACGGACGGGCGAGCGTCAGGTCAGCGGCGTGTCAGGAGGCGGTGGTTGGCTGAGAACTCGTTCACCGGCGCAGCCATCGCGCGCCCCGCATCCGGATCGGTCACCGCCATGTCTGAGACGCACATATCCGTGCGGGAGCTGCGCGAGCTGCCCCTGTACGAGATCAAGGAAGAGCTGGAGGAACTCGTCTCCGGGCTGTTCAGGGGAGCCCTCCTGATGGACGACGACGACGAACTCCCGCTGGAGACGAGCTACTTCGACCTGGGCCTCACGTCGCTGGCGCTGGTCGGCCTCAAGCAGAGCCTCGAAGAGCTGCTCGAACTGAGCATCAACGCGAACGTGCTGTTCAACGAACCCACCGTCGAGCAGCTGGTGTGCTACCTCACCGACCTCCTCGCCGGCGCGCCCGCCGAGAGCCTGCCCGCTCAGTAACAGATCGTCCGGACCGGCCGGGGGAACCGGCGCGACCGGGAAAACCGGAAGAACCGGAAGAAGGAGCCGCGGACATGTCTCGCGACAACCGCCATGCCACTGCCGAGAGCCCGCGTGAAGAGACGCACGGTCCGATCGCGATCATCGGTGTGGGCCTGCGCTTCCCGGGCGGAGCCACCTCCCTCGACGAGTTCGAGGAGTTCCTCCGCACCGGGAGTTCCGGCATCGGGCCACTGCCCGAGGACCGCTGGGACGTCGCCGCGTTCACTCCCTCGGGCCCCGACGACAAGGGCAAGATACGGGCCACGGCCGGTGGCTACCTGGACCGGATCGACCTGTTCGACGCGGGCTTCTTCAACATCTCGCCCAAGGAAGCCCAGTACATCGACCCGCAGCAGCGCATGCTCCTGGAGACCGCCTGGCAGGCCCTGGAGCACGCCAATGTCGACCCGACACCGCTGCGGCGCGGCAACGGCGGCGTCTACGTGGGCGCCAGCTCCGTGGACTACGCCCTGGAGCTGGACTCGCTGCCGTACGAGGAACTCGACGGTCACCTGGCGTCCGGCATCACCCTCTTCCCCCTCTCGGGGCGCATCTCCTACTTCCTGGGCTGGCGCGGGCCGAGCATCAGCGTCGACACCGCCTGCTCGTCGTCGCTGGCCGCGCTGCACATGGCGGTCACCGCGCTGCGCCGCGGGGAGTGCGACATCGCGCTCGGCGGCGGCGTCAACCTGCTGCACAACCCGCGCATCCCGGTGATGTTCTCCAACGCCCAGATGCTGGCGACCGACGGACAGTGCAAGACCTTCGACGAGTCCGCGGACGGCTACGCGCGCGCCGAGGGCTGCGGCGTCATCGTGCTCAAGAGGCTGGCCGACGCCACCCGCGACGGCGACAACGTCCTGGCGGTGATCCGCGGCACCGCGGTCGGCCAGGACGGCGACAGCGCGGGCCTCACCGTGCCCAACGGCCCCGCGCAGGAGCGGGTGCTCGGCCTGGCCCTGGCCGACGCCGGACTGGCCCCGGGCGACATCCAGTACGTGGAGGCGCACGGCACCGGCACCCCGCTGGGCGACCCGATCGAGCTGGGCGCCATCAGCAACGTGTTCGCCGATTCCCACACCAAGGACGATCCGCTGCTCGTCGGCTCGGTGAAGACGAACCTCGGCCACATGGAACCGGCCTCGGGTCTGGTCGGCGTCATCAAGGCCCTGCTGCAGCTCCGCTCGGCGACCATCTACCCGCATCTGAACTTCTCGCAGCCCTCCGAGCGCATCCCGTGGGAGGTCTACCCGGTCCGGGTGCCGACCGCGTGCGAGCCGTGGAAGGCGCCGGTGCGCCGCGCCGTGGTGAACAGCTTCGGCTTCGCGGGCACCATCGGCGCGGTCGTCCTGGAGCAGGCTCCCGACCGCACCGGGTCCGAGGACCCGGCCGACGGCTCCTCGGACGCCGCCCCGCTGTTCACCCTCTCCGCGAAGAGCAGCACGGCCCTGCGCGAACAGGCCGAGCAGTACCGGCAGTTCATCGACGGGCACCCCGACGCGGACGTGGCCCGGCTGAGCTACACGGCCAACGTGGGCCGCGCCCACCTCTCGCACCGCGTCGCCGCGCCCGTCGCCGACCGCGAGCAGCTGCTGAAGGTCCTGGACGCGGCGCGGCAGCCGGAGAGGACGGTCGAGCCCTCGGGCATCCGCAAGGTCGCCTTCATGTTCACCGGGCAGGGCGCCCAGTACCCGGGCATGGGAGCCGCCCCGTACGCGCGCTTCCCGCTCTTCCGCGCGGCCGTGGACGAGTGCGACCGGCTCTTCGAGCCCCATCTGGGCCGCTCCGTACGGGACCTGCTGCTGGGCACCGGCGAGGATCCCGAGGCGATCCACCAGACGCAGTACACCCAGCCCGCGCTGTTCACCCTGGAGTACGCGCTCGCCCAGCTGTGGCTGTCGTGGGGGGCCACGCCCAACGTCCTGATCGGGCACAGCATCGGCGAGGTGGTGGCCGCCGCGGTGGCCGGGCTGTTCTCGCTGCCCGACGCGGTGACCCTGGTCGCCGCCCGTGCCCGGCTGATGCAGTCCGTACGGACCGACGGCGGCATGGCCTCCGTCAGCGCCCCGGCGGAGCAGGTGCTGCCGCTGCTCGCGGACCACCCGGACCTGGCCCTCGCCGCGGTCAACGGCCCCGAGAACTGCGTGATCTCCGGCGCGAGCGAGGCGCTCGCGGCGGTGAGCGCCCAGCTGAGCGGGACCGGGCTGCGGGTGCAGCCGCTGGAGGTCTCGCACGCCTTCCACTCGCCGCTGATGGCGGAGGTGTTCGACGAGTTCCGCACCGCGCTGGAGTCGGTCACCTTCCGCGAGCCGTCCATCTCGCTGATCTCGAACGTCACCGGCAAGGTCGCGCGCATCCGGGACATCGGCAAGGCCGAGTACTGGGTGCGGCACATCGGTGAGCCGGTGCAGTTCATGGCGGGGATGCGGGCGGTGGTCAAGCGCGGCCGGCACGCCTTCGTGGAGCTGGGCCCGTCCGCCATGCTCACCGCCCTCGGCAAGCGCTGTGTGAACACGGGCGACCACCTGTGGCTGGCGAGCCTGCGCCGCCAGGACGAGAGCGGCACCGCGACGCTGCGCGCCCTCGCCGACTTCTACGCCGCCGGGATGACCGTCGACTGGACCGGCTACCACGCGGGCCACACCCTGCCCAAGGAACAGCTGCCCACCTACGCGTTCCAGCGCAAGCCGTACTGGCTGCCGGTGAGCACGAAGCGCGCGCGCCGCTCCGGCGAGGGACCGGCGCACCACCCGCTGCTCGGACAGCGGACCGCCCCGGACGCGCTCCCGGACTCCGGCGCGGCCTCCACCGAATCCGCCGAATCCACCGGCTTCACCACGGAGTTCACCGCCGACTTCACCCCGGCCGAGCTCGGCGACATCGCCCTGCACCGCGAGCGCAAGGAGCCGGTGCTGCCCTCCGCGGCCTGGATCGACCTGCTGCTCGCCCTGCAGGACGCCGAGTTCGGGCACACCCGCGCCAGGATCGAGACGCTGCGGCTGGCCGAGCCGCTGCCGCTGACCGGCGAGGGCGTGGTGCGTCTGACGACCCGGCTGCGTACGGTCGCCAAGGGCACCGCGGACGTCGAGGTGACCGGCACGGTCGAGGGCGAGAGCGAGGGCGAGGGCGAAGACGGCGAGGAGCGCACCTTCGTGGCCGCCCGCATCGCCCCCGGAGCGGACGCCGACCCCGGGCTGCTGGCGCTCGCGGCCACGCCCGGCGCGGTCCTCGACCGGGCCGACGCCACGGACACCGCCACCGACCTCGCCGCCGTCGACCGGGGCTTCACCGACGGGAGCTCCACCGACGGGTCCGAGCGCATCCTGCACGTCGCCCGGCACGCCGACGGCGTGGTCAGCGGCGAACTGACGGGCCGGGACGCGGCTGCGGTGGAGCACCTGCCCGCGGCCCTCCTGGAGAGCGCGCTGCAGGCGGCCGTCGCACTGGACGACGAGGGACCGGTGTTCGTCCTGCGCGGCGCGCAGAGCGTAGGACTGTTCAAGAAGCCGCGCGGCGAGCGGTTCCGCTTCATCGCCCGGGTACGCCCCGACGGACCCGGCCGCCGCGCCGACCTGCTGCTCCTGGAGGGCGACGACCCGGTCGCCGAGCTGCTGGGCGCCGAACTGGTCCGGGCGGCGGGCCCCGGCGGTGGCCCGCACTTCACCCACCGGCTGGCCTGGCTGCGCCGCGCCCTGCCCGCGCCCGTACAGACCCAGGAGCGGCACGTCGTGATCCCGGGCGCGGACACCGTGCCGCCCGCCCTGCTCGCCGCGCTCACCGAGCGCGGCGCCGGACAGGGGGTCCGGGTGTCGCCGGTGGCGGACGCGGCGGCGCTGCGCTCGGCGCTCGAAGAGCACGGGTCGGTGACCGATGTCGCCTGGTTCTGGCGACCGCTGGACGGAGCGATGTCGTACGAGCGACTGCGCGCCGAGTGCCGGGAGAACCTCGTCGACCTGCTCGACGTGGTGGCCGCGGCGAACGCCCGCGACCCCCGGCACGCGCCGCGCGTGTGGCTGGTCACCGAGCGCGCCCAATGGCTGCCCGGCGACCGGGCGGACGGCGACGAGCAGCCGGCGGCCGGCACCCTGTGGGGATTCGGGCACGTCCTGCTCAACGAGTACCCGCACCTGTCGGCCACCCTGGTCGACGTGGAGGGCGACGCCGGGCACGCGAGCACCGCCCTGCTCGCCGAGTGGCTGGCCCCGGAGCCCGACGAGCACCAGATCGCGTACCGCGCGGGGCGGCGGCACGTCCGCAGGCTGCTGGCCGCGGACGGCACACCGTCCTGGCAGGGCCCGTTCGAGGTGCGCGCGCCGCTGTCCGGCGCTCCGGCCGCGCCCACCGTGCTGCCCGTACGGGAGGACGCGCCGCAGGGCGACGAGGTCCGGATACGGGTGGCGGCTGCGGCACTGACGCAGCGGGACGTACCCGCCGCCGAGGACGAACCGGCCACCGCCGGGGAGGCGACGGGCGCGGCCCTGACCGCCACGGCGTACGCGGGCACCGTCACGGCAGTGGGACCGGACGCCACGCTCTCCCGCGGCACCGAGGTGACGGTCCGCCACCATGGGCCGCTCGCCTCGACCCTGGTGGCGCCGTCGGCCGCCGTGACGGTACGCCCGGACGGCGCGCTCCCGGCACGGGCGGCGGCCCTCGCCGCGGCCGGCCCGGCGACGGCCGACCCCGGTACGTACAGCTCCGACACGTACAGCCCCGACACGTACAGCATCGACGAGGTGGACGAAGCGCTGCGCGCGCTGACACGGAGCCCGCACCCCGTGGTCGTCGCGCTCGACGCCGGACAGCCGGGCGCCGGACAGCCGGACGCCGAGAGCCGGACGGCACCGACCGTCAGGGACGACCGCACCTATGTGATCACCGGCGGCCTCGGCGGCCTCGGACTGGTGACCGCCCGGAAGCTGGTGGACCTCGGGGCCCGGCACCTGGCCCTGGTCAGCCGCAGCGGCCGGGCCACCGACGAGGCGGCCGACATCCTCGCGGAGCTGTCGGAGCGGGCCGAGGTGTCCCTGCTCAAGGCCGACATGGGCAGCGAGCAGGACGTACGGCGCCTGGTGGACGAACTGCACGCCACGGCGCACCCGGTGGGCGGCATCGTCCACGCGGCGGGCGCGATCGGCAAGAGCCTCATCGCCGAGCTGACCTGGGAGGCCATCGACGAGCAGCTGGCGCCCAAGGTGTACGGCGGCTGGCTGCTGCACGAGGCCTCCGCGTCCTTCCCCGAGCTGGACTTCTTCACCGTGTACACGTCCATCGCCTCCGTGGTGGGCGGCGCGACGCAGGCGCACTACGCGGCGGCGAGCTCCTTCCTGGACGGCCTGGCCGACTGGCGCAGGCACCAGGGCCTCCCGGGCCTGGCCGTGAACTGGGGCTCCTGGGCACGGGTCGGCATGTCGGCCCGCCTGGAGGCCGCGTACATCCGGGAGATCGAACGCAGCGGTGTCCGCTTCTTCTCGCCCTCCTGGGCGCTGCGCACCCTGCACCGGCTCTGGTCGGCCCCGGTGGCGCAGCGGGTGGTGAGCCGCTTCGACTGGCCCGCGTTCGTGGGACAGCTGCCGCTCACCAACGCCCTGTACGAGCGGGTCGCCGACGCCCGGGAGGCGGTCACCGCCGGCGGCTCGCGGGTCGACCTGGCCGACCTGCTGACCCGGCCCGAGCCCGAGCGGCTGAAGCTGATCGGCCGGACCGTCGCCGAACGGGTCGCCGCAGTCCTGCAGTTCGGCTCGGTCGACGAACTCGATCCCGGGGCCGACTTCATCACCCTCGGCCTGGACTCGGTGATGGGCATGGACGTCAAGTCCGAGCTGGAAGCGGACTTCGGCCTGACGCTGCCCGCCTCACTGACCTTCGACCACCCCTCGGCGCGCAAGCTCACCGAGTTCCTCGACACCCAGCTCGTCCAGGACGCGGAATGACGCCAGGCGTACCGACCACCGGAGAAGACGGCATGAACCACGACCCCCGCTGGACCCTGGCCCAGGCGTCCGCACGCAACGCGGCGCTGCGCCCGGACCACCCGGCGATCATCTGCGAGGGCCGCCGCACCAGCCACGCGCGGCTGCACCAGGACAGCAACCGGGCGGCGCACGCCCTGCGCGCCGCGGGCATCGGGCGCGGCAGCCGGGTGGCCTACCTGGGCCGCGAGTCGGAGCACTACTACGTGACCATCCTGGCCTGCGCCAAGGCGGGCGCGGTGATCGTGCCGGTGAACTGGCGCCTGACCCCGGGCGAGGTGACGCACATACTGCGCGACTCGGGTGCCGAACTCCTCTTCCTGGAGGACGAGTTCAAGGCAACGGCCGACGCCGCAGCGGCCGGCTCGGCGACTCCCGCGCTGCACACCGTGATCCGCCTGGACGGCCCGGCGGACGACGGCACGACGGGCCGCACCCGGGAGCGCGGGGCGGGGCTGTGCGCCTGGTACGCGCAGGAGTCACCGGACGACCTGGACCCGGGCACCGGCCCCGACGACGCGGTCCTGCAGATCTACACGAGCGGCACCACCGGTCTGCCCAAGGGCGTGGTCCTCGCGCACCGGACGTTCTTCACGCTGCCCGCGGCGGTGCGCACCACCGGCGCCGACCCGGACGACTGGATCGACTGGCGCGAGGACGACGTCAGCCTGATCTCGCTGCCGGGCTTCGGCATCGCGGGCATCGGCTGGTTCCTCTACGGGTTCTGCGTGGGTGCCACCAATGTGGTGATGCCGATGTACGTGGCGCAGGAAGCGGTCCGGCTGATCGAGGAGTACGGGGTCACCATCACGTTCGTGGCGCCCGCGATGCTGCAGATGATGCTGGACGAGCAGAACGCCGGGCCGAAGGCCTTCGCCTCCCTGCGCAAGATCGCCTACGGCGCGGCGCCGATCTCCGAGTCACTGCTGCTGCGCAGCCTGGAGGTGTTCGGCTGTCAGCTCGCCCAGATCTACGCGAGCACCGAGGCGGGCAGCGTCGCGGCCTGTCTGCCCCCGTCGGACCACCGGCCGGGCAGCCGGCTGCTGCAGGCCGCGGGGAAGCCCTGCCCCGGCAACGAGATCAAGGTGATCGACCGCGACGGCAACCGGCTGCCCCCGGGCGAGATCGGCCAGGTCTGCGTCCGTACCCCGGCCCACATGATCGGCTACTGGAACCGGCCCGAGGCCACCGCGCAGACCCTGGTGGACGGCTGGCTGCACATGGGCGACGCGGGCTACCTGGACGAGCAGGGCTATCTGTTCCTGTGCGACCGGATCAACGACACGATCATCGTGGCCGGCCAGAACATCTACCCGGCCGAGGTGGAGAAGCAGCTCAGCGAGCACCCCGCGGTCGCGGACGTCGCGGTGGTCGGCGTCCCCGACGCCCGCTGGGGCGAAGCGGTGCATGCCGCGGTGGTGCTGCGGGCGGGCGCCAGGGCGAAGCCGCGCGAACTGCTGCTGTTCCTGCGCGGACGGGTCGCCGACTACAAGATCCCCCTCGCCTACCACGTCCTCGACACCCTCCCCCGCAACCCGTCCGGCAAGATCCTGCGCCGCATGGTCCGGGAACAGCTCGGCGAGGCCCAGCGGACCCCGGCCTGACCGGCCGGACCGGCCCGAGGAGTTCGAGCGGTCTGCCACCGGCCTGACCGGCCCCCGACCGCACCGGCCCCCGACCGGCCACGACTCGGAACACCACGAGACCCGATCCCGATCCAGAACATCCCGAACGGAGTCCGACCATGGGCACCTTCCACGGCCCCCCGTCCGTCGGCATGCTGCTGCCGACCCGGGAGCAGGCCATCAACGGCACCTACGCCGCAGCGCCGCTGCTCGATTTCGCCCGGCAGGCCGAGCAGCTCGGCTTCGACTCGCTGTGGGCGGGCGACTCCCTGATCGCCCGGCCGCGCCTCGACCCGCTGGTCGTGCTGTCCGCGGCGGGCGCGGTCACCAGCCGGGTCACCCTCGGCACCGCCGCACTCACCCCGGCGCTCCGGCATCCACTCACCGGCGCGCACCTGGCCGCGAGCCTGGACCACGTCTGCGGCTCTCGGCTGGTGCTCGGCCTCGGCTCGGGCTTCCCGATGCCGGAGACCGAGGAGGAATTCGCCGCTGTCGGCGCCTCGTTCAAGGGCCGCGCGGGCCGTCTGGACGAGATCGTCTCGCTGTGGCGCACCGCCTGGAAGTCCGGTGAGCCCGGTGCCCCGACGGACTTCACCGGGACGCACTGGCAGGCCGAGGGACTCGACCGGCTGCCCGCCCCGCAGCGGCCGGGCGGTCCGCCGCTGTGGCTCGCGGGCAGTGACACCCCCCGGGTGCTGGAACGGGTGGCCCGGAAGTACGACGGCTGGCTCCCGTTCCTGCCCAGTGCGGAGAGCTACGGGGCGGCCTGGCGCCGCATCACGGAACTCACCGCCGAGGCGGGCCGCCCCGCCGACGCGGTCACTCCGGCCATGTACGCCACCATCACGGTCAACGAGGACCCGGCGCGCGCACGTGCCGAGCTCGACCACTACATCACGCACTACTACGGGCGAACCCTGGAACAGATGGCGACGGTGCAGGCCTACGCCTGGGGCAGCGCCGAGGAGTGCGCCGACGCGCTCGCCGCGTACGTCCGCGCGGGGGCCCGCCACCTGATCGTACGGATCGGATCCCTGGACCCCGAGCCGCAGTTGAAGCAGATCGCCGACGTCGTACTGCCCCGTCTGAAGGAGATCCAGTGAGTGACACCATCGGTCAGAACATGTCCACGGCCGGGCACTGGTTCCACCCCGTCGAGCCGGATCCCGACGCGCGGATACGGCTGTTCCTGCTGCCGCACGCGGGCAGCGGCGCCATCATCTACCGGGACTGGCCGAGCCTGCTGCCGTCGGACGTCACCGCTCAGGCCGTGACGCTGCCCGGACGGCACAACCGGCGTGAGGAAGAGACCTTCGCGGACTGGGACCCGCTGGTGGACGCCCTGTACGAGGCGGTGCTCGACGAGCTGGACGACGACCGGCCGTTCGCGTTCTTCGGCCACTGCCTCGGCGCGCAGCTGGCCTTCCGGGTGGCGGTCCGGCTCGAACAGGAAGGGGAGCGGAGGCCGCTGGCGATCGGCATGTCCGGCTGGTCACCGATCGGCTTCTACCAGCCGACCGAGGAACAGAGCCGGATGCCGGACGCCGAGATGCTGGAGTGGATCAAGAAGTTGGGCTCCTTCCCCGCCGAGGTCTACGACAACCCGGAGATGCTCGCCCTGGTGGTCCCGGCGCTCCGCGCCGACCTGCGGGTCTCCGCCCAGTACACCGACGATGGCGCGACGGTCTCCTGCCCGCTGGCGTCCTACGGCGGCAACGCCGACCCGTTGCAGGAGGACGCGGACGCGATGACCCACTGGGTCGACCGCAGCCCGCAGTACCTGGGGCACAACGAGTTCCCCGGCGGCCACTTCTACATCGACAACCACGCGCGGGCGGTGACCACGGACTTCACCCGCCACCTGCAGCGCTTCGCGGCGGCCCTTACCCGCTGAGCCTCTGCGCTCCGGACCCGCCCGTACCGATGACGACAGCCAGCGCCCGATGCACCGTTTGCACCCCCCATCGATCTGAGGAGCAACCGCATGCTCAGCGACGCGACCGACGTTGCCGACTGGCCCTTCCCGCGCACCTGCCCCATGTCCCCTCCCCCGCAGCTGGGCGCCGGCTCGGACGTGCCGCCCCGCGCGGTACGTCTGCCGGCCGGGGCCGTGGACTCCCGGCTCGCCTGGCTCGTGACCCGGCACGCCGATGTGAAACAGGCCCTGGCGGATCCGCGGTTGAGCGCGGACGAGACCTTGCCGGGCGCACCGGTACGGATCCAGATCCCGCCGGGCGAGCGGGCGAGCTCGTTCCTGCGGATGGACGACCCGGAGCACAACAAGCTGCGCTCGCTGATCACTTCGGACTTCACCGCGCGCCGCTCACGGCGCCTGGAGCCGGACATCAGGCAGCTCATCGACGACCTGCTCGACGGCCTGGAGGCCACGGAGGAGAAGCCCACCGACCTGTGCGAGGCCTTCTCCAGCCGGCTGCCGACCCTGGTCATCGCCCGGCTCCTGGGCGTGCCCGCAGAGCACAACCACTTCTTCGTCGATGTCACCCGGCGTACCTTGGCGCAGGACGACTTCGAGCAGTCCTACGCCGCCTACCAGGAGATGACCGCTTTCCTGACCGGCCTCGCCGAGGAGAAGGCGGCCCGTCCCGCGGACGACCTGATGAGCCGGCTGGCCTCCAAGCACCTGGCGAGCGGCGCCATCACCCTGGACGAACTGGTGGGCATCGCCCGGCTGGTGCTGGTCGCCGGCCATGAGACGACCACCAACCAGATCGCCCTGAGCACGCTCAGCCTGCTCCTCGACGACGAACTGCGCACCGAGGTGTTCCGCGACGACGCCAAGCTGCTGCCCCAGTACGTCGAGGAGTCGGTGCGCTTCTGGTCGATCTCGCAGGACGCGATCGTCCGGCTGGTGATGGAGGACCTGGAGCTGGGCGGCGTCTCCATGGCCGCGGGCGATGCCGTGGTGATCTCCATCCCGGCCGGCAACCACGACACGGCCGTCTTCCCCGATGCCGGGCGCATCGATGTGCACCGCGACAGCAGCGACCACATGCAGTGGGGCTTCGGGGCGCACTACTGCCTGGGCGCCCCGCTGGCCCGCCTCGAACTCGAACTCGCCCTCAAGGAGCTGTTCAGGCGCTTCCCGACGCTGCGTCTGGGCTGCGACCGGGACAGCATTCCCTTCCGCCGGAACACGGTCTTCTACGGACTGACCGCGCTCCCCGTCACCTGGTAGGCCTCATGCCCTTCCTCACCGTCAAGGACGGCACTCAGCTCTTCTACAACGACTGGGGAACCGGCCGTCCGGTGGTGTTCCTCGGTACGGCGATGATGAACTCCCGCATGTGGGAGTTCCAGGCGCCCCGTCTGGCGCAGCGCGGCCTGCGCTGCATCACCTACGACCGGCGCGGCTTCGGCCGCTCGGACCGGCCGTGGGAGGGCTACGACTACGACACCCTCGCGGACGATCTCGCCGGCCTCATCGACCACTTGGGACTGCGCGAGATCACGCTCGTCGGGTATGCGATGGGCGGCGGAGAGGCGGTGCGCTATCTGTCCCGGCACGGTTCGGGACGTGTCGCCCGCCTGGCGCTGGTCAGCTCCACCACGCCGTATCTGATGCGGGCACCGGACAACCCGGACGGCCTGGACCTGGCCGTCTTCGAGCAGATCGCCGACGGCATGACGAGGGACCGGGCCCGCTTCGTCGCGGAGCTGACGGGTCCCTTCTTCGGCGGCCCCGGGGCCGATCCGCAGGACCTGCCGATCTCGTCCGAGCTGGCCCACTGGCTGGCGCAGACCGCACTGGACAGTTCGCCGCGCGCCTCGGTGGAGGTCTACCGCACCCTGTTCACGGAAGACCTGCGCGAGGACGTGCGCGGCGTGGACCTGCCGACGCTGATCGTGCACGGGGACGGGGACATGGGGGCGCCCTTCGAGCTGTGCGCGCGGAAGACCGCGCCGCTGATTTCCGGGAGCCGTCTCGTCGTGTACGAGGGCGCCGCGCACGGCCTGTTCGCGACACACGCGGACCGGCTGAACGAGGAGCTGCTGGCGTTCGCGGGGGCGTGAGACCGTCCGGGGTCCGGGTGCGTGGGGCCCCGGCGGTCTCCGGCTGCGCGGTGCGGGTACGAGTGACCGGAAGCGATGCCGCAGGCGGGCAGCGGCGGGGGCCGGGGCCCCGGCTGCGTGCCCGCCGGGACGGTGTGTTCAGACCATGGCGAGCCGGTCCACCAGGAGCTCCACCCTCGGCTCGGTGTCCTCCGGCGGCAGCCGTCCGGCCCGGGTCAGGGTGGCCAGCCCGTGGAGGGCCGCCCAGAACGTCTCGGTGAACAGCCCGGGGTGGACGCCGTCCCCGGCGACCTCGCCGAGGCTCTCCAGCAGCGCGGCGAAGGCGTCCTTGAGAGGCGCCGGGGTGTCCTCGTGCGCGAACGCCAGGCCGCCGTCGAGCTGGAATATGGCGTCGTAGACCGCAGGGTTGCGTTCGGCGAAGCCGAGGTAGGCGCGGGCGAGGGCGGCGACCCGGGCGCGCGGGCCGTCCGCGACGGAAGCCGCGGTGCGCACCGCCGCGGCCAACTCGGCCGCGCCTTCCAGGGCGACGGCGCCGATGATCTCCCGTTTGCCGCGGAAGTGGCTGTAGAGGACGGGCTGGCTGTATTCGATGCGCTCGGCGAGCTGGCGGGTGGTGACCGCGTCCCAGCCCTGCTGCTCGGCGAGTTCGCGGGCTGTCGCCACGATGAGGCGCTCGCGCTCCGCCCGTTCGCGCTGCTTGCGTTCCTGAACCGACATGACTCGATCCTAGCACCGCTAGACAAGTGAGCGGCGGTAGCGCTAGCGTTGCCTCATCACCTAGCGGCGCTATATTCCAGAGGGGTCGTCATGCTCGACGCACTTGAGGTCGTCACCACCGTGGTCGTCGGCGTGATGGTGGGGGTGGAGTTCTCCGTCGCCTTCGTCATGAACCCGATTTTCAACGCCCTCCCGGAGGACAGCGGCCAGCTCGGCCACGCCCACGGGGGCCGGATGCTCGGCGCCGTCATGCCGTTCTGGTACATCGGCTCGCTCGTCCTCGTCGCGGTCTGGGCCGTCGCCGGACGGCACCACGGCACCGGCCTCGTCGTCACCGCCGGCGCGCTGCTGCTCCTCAGCGTGGTCATGTCGATCCTGCTGCTCGTCCCGATCAACAACCGGAACAAGACGTGGACCCCTGACAACCGGCCCGCCGACTGGAAGCAGCAGATGAACCGCTGGAACCGCTTCCACTACCTCCGCGTCGCCGTCATCATCGCCGCCTTCGCCCTGCTGGTCGCCGCCCTCGTCTGACCTCGCGGCCGACCTCGCGGCCGACCTCGCGGCCGACCTCGCGGCCGACCTCGCGGCCGACCTCGCGGCCGACTCCGCGGCCGACTCCGCGTCGGTGGCGCGTCGGTGGCGCACGAGCCCCGCTCCCCCGGGCGGCAACTCAACGCTGCCCTCAGCTGCCGAAATCCCGGCATCCGGGAGTGCTTCCGGCATCCGGGGGTGCAGCTGCCGGTCAGATCCCACCACTGCGATCCCGACGAACCACGCCCCGCGATCAGCCGCGTCCGTGCGGGGCCTGATCAGGCCCCGCACGGCTCAGCAAGCTCCACGAAACTCACCAGGCCGACGAAGAATCGCAAGGGAAGAACAATGTCGCTGAAGAACGTCAACACCGTCCTGGCCACCGCCTTCATCCTCTTCATCCTCTGGTTCGGGACGGAGTTCATCCTGAGCCCGGAGACGACGGCGCCGAGCTTCGGCCTGCCGATCTGGCCGTCCGGCGACGGCGGCGGCTTCCTGATCATCAAGGGAATCCGCGATGTCGTCCTGGCCCTGGTCCTGGGCATCCTGCTGATGACGGGCCACCGACGGGCGCTGGGCTGGGTGCTGCTGGTGGAGGCCCTCGCCGCGTACGGCGACATGACCACCGTGCTGGCCCACCACGGCTCCGTGGCCACCGCGCTCGGCGTCCACGGCCTGACCGCGACACTGATGGTGGTCAACGGCCTGCTGATCATGCGCGAGACCCGCGAGGCCGCGGTCGTTCCGGCAACACCCGCCCCGCAGCCCGCCTGACGCTCGCCCGATCCGCTCACCCCGGAGGAAGCCGACCGCCGCCGGCGCCTCCAGAAAGCTCGGGCCTTGCTCGGACGACCTCGGTGGTCTCGCCCTTCGAGAGGGGCGTCCATGAGACTGCTAGCGGCTCCTACGGGGCCGGGGAACCTTCGCCAGCAGCTCCCACAACGGCTGCCCGGAGCCGGCCCAGGCGGCGAGCGTGCGCCGGTCGGCCAGGTGCATGTGCAACTGCGCGGCCAGGGGCGCGCAGCGCGCGGAGAACCGCCCGTTGGTGACCACCAGGACGACGTCGGCGCCGTAGAGCTGCCGCGCGCAGCCGTTGACCCGCTGAAGGTCCGGTGTACCGACCGCCGAGCCCTTGTCGCCGGCCTTGCGGTGCTTGCACTGGATGACCCAGGTGCGCCCCAGGGGGTCGGTGGCCAGCACGTCCGCCCCGTTGTCCCCGGCGCCGCCGATCTGCCGGGCGTCGTCGCAACCGTCGCGGCGCATCAGGTCACGTACCGCGTACTCGAAGTCCCGGTGGTGCAGAGCATCCAGCTGCCCCAGCCCGTAGCGCAGGCCCTGCTGCCGTGTCCGCTCCCACAACAGTGCTTGCCTACGGCGGTGTGCCCACACGGTGACGGCAGCCACCGCACCGGCCCCCAGCGCGATCAGCACCCACGGATTCGCCGACAGCCAGGAGACCAGCGCCGACACCAGGGTGAAGCCCACGACGCCGGCGACCGCCAGACCGATCAGGATCAGCTGGCCGCGCTCCCGCCGCTGACGCTTGCTCGGGCGCCGTTTCCTGGGCCGTCGTGCAGGCGAACGTCGTGCCATCACCTCTCACCACCGTGGAAGGGGAACCGCTGCGTTCCGTCCGCCCGGCTGTACGGCTTGGTCCACGGCACCCGGTCTCCCCCTCGACACGCTCTGCTGGTGACCCTCCATCGTGGCACCGTCCGCTGACAGCGCGTCAGGCAATGTGGATCACCGGCCGGAAAGAAGCAGCTGAATCCAGCCGCACCATCGCCAACTGGTCAGTAGAGGAACGAACTTGGACGTTGGCTGACAGTGGTGCCGTCTACGGTGATGAGGCGCCTGGACTTCCCACCGCACCACTCGCGCCTACGGGCGTTGCTTCCACGCGGCCCGGGTGAGTTCGTACTCGACCTCACCGTGCTCGGAGCCCTCGATCGCCTCGGGCCAGTCCCCGGTGAAGTTCCGGACGAACGACAGGCCCGACTTCTCCATCACCCGCCGGGATCCCGCGTTGACCGCCATGGTGTTCGCGGTCACCCGCTCCACTCCGAGATCCGTGAATCCCTTGTGGATCAGGGCCCGTGACCCCTCCGTGGCGTAACCATTGCCCCAGGCGGCCTTGTGCAGCCGGTAGCCGAGTTCGACCACGGCGGGGCTGTGGTCGTCCAGGGGCCGGAATTCGAACCAGCCCAGGAAGGCCCCGGTCCCCCTCTCCTCGGCCGCCCAGTAGCCACGGGTCCCGGTAAACGGGTGGTCGTGCAGGAGTCCGGGCAGGGTCCGTGCCCGGGTCGCCTCGTGGCTCGTCGGCCGACCGCCGTTGATGAAGCGCATGACGTCGGGGTCGTTGTCCAGCGCGAACAGCGGGTCCACGTCGGCCTGGGTGAACGCGCGCAGCACCAGCATCGGTCTCCAGGAAGATATGCATGCCGAGATCTTCGCGACCGGCAGCCGGTGTGACCAGCGAATATCCGCGGCATACCCGGCCCCCGCCGGCACGTGTGCTTGACCGTCAGCCGCTCGTCAGTGGGGTGTCAGGGGGTGGGGGCATGCTTATGGATGTCGGAAGGGAACGGCACGGGAAACCGGATCGTCCCCCCAGGACAGGGAGAGGTGCCCGGAGTGGTTTATCGGGGACCGGAGCACGCTTCAGTCGGGCGAAAGCCTGCGCAGGTTCGAATCCTGCCCTCTCCGCACAGGACACCGGCCCGCCACTGGCGGGCCGGTTCTGCGTCGTCCCCGATCATGCCCGGTCAGGGCTCGCAGACCCGGGCGGGCCGGCCTCCTCCCCGCCGACCGTCATGCGGATGCTGCGTGAGCTCGATGAACGCGTGGCCGTCGTGCGGCCGGATCACTCACGAAGAGCGGGTTCCTTGCACGGGGCGGTCACGGTGTCTCGGCTACAGCGTGTCAGCGCGTTCCTTGAGTTCGACGACACCGCACACCCCGTGGAAGCGGTCGAGGCGGGCACGCATATCGTGCAGGGCGTCGTGGACCTTCATGGAACGGATGCCGACGGTGCAGTCGAGGAACTCGTTCCACGCGGTGAGTGCGCCGTCGACGTCGTCGCGGCGGAGTCGCACTTGACCGAGGTCGGCGAGAACCATCGCGCGCGTTCGCTTGCGGTCGACCCCGTGCACGTCAAGTGCGTAATGGAGATGTTCCTCAGCCGCACCGAGGTCGCCGAGCCGGGCGAGGATCATGCCGGATTCATGGGCCCACCGGCCGGGTGAATAGTGGGCGGCCCACGATTCACCCGGTGTCTTGGGCGCTAATTCGATCGCGATCTGGGACGCGGCCAGTGCCTTGGTGGCAGTGCGGCGGTCGCCGTCGGTGGCTGCGGCATTGGCCAGGGTGGCGTTGTAGTACGCGATGGCCCGTGGTTCGTCGAGGCCATGGGAGAGGCGGACGCATTCCTCGGAGATGCGCACACCGGCCGCCCGGTAGCCGAGGTCGACGCACTGTACGGCGAGTCCGCGCAGCGCGGTCGCGGCCAGCTCGGCGTGCCCGGCCTCCCGGGCGATCTGGTACGACTCCTTGAAGTACTCCTGGGCCATGCCCTGGTTGCCTTCGTCCTGCGCCATCCAGCCGGCGAGGTGGATGAGCTGGGCGACCGCGGCGAAGAGGTCGCGGCCGGTGGCCTGGGTGAAAGTGCCCTCCAGCCAGGGCCGGACATCCTCGGTGAGGTAGCGGACGGCCAGGTGGCGGGCGTGGCCGCCGCCGAGTTCGGCGGCTGCGTCGCCGAGTGTGGTGGTCATGTGCCGTACGGCCGCGACCTCGCCTCGGCCGACGTTCACAGCGGCGGTACCGGAGTCCGCAGCCGCTGTGCGGCGGGTGATGCTGTCGGGGTCGGGCAGGGAGAGCGCGCTGAGGGCCGCGCCGCTGGAGGCCGCGAGGAACTGCCGGCGTTGCACGTCGAACTCTCCTAACCGGATGACCGAGGCCACGCTATCGGCCCATGGCATACCGCCGGGGTGGTCGACAACGAATTGCGGCCCGCCGTCCGGCAGTTCCCCCGGTGTGGAGAATCGGCAGGTCTGCGGCACCCCATACTCGAACGGAACCTGATCGTGCCCAAGGATGATCACAGAGGAGCGATTCGGCCCGAAGCCGCTTATCGCGGACTCGCCGGGAGGATCGGCCGTGATCCGCCACTGCCCCTGCCGGGATCCGGGCATCTCGTTGTCCGTGCGAAGCGCGGGCGGTGGGCCGACCTGGGCGATCGGGGAGTAGTCGTGGGCGAAGCCCAGTGCCATCGGGCTGGTCGCGAACAGACGGCACAGGAGGTCCTGGGTCTCGGCGATCGGCAGGACGCCGGCCTCCCAGTCCTTCCATGAGCGTTCGGTGACACCGACGGGCCTCAGCTGCTGGGTGGCGACGAGGTCGTGGAGCTGGGCGACAGCCCGGACGACGGTCCAAGTCATGGCGAGGCGCCGGCATTTCAAAGGCCGGTGTCCGCAGTGTTCTCCGATCTGTGTGGCGATGGCCTCGATCAGCGCAGGAGGCGGCGCGGTGGCTTCGGCAACGCCGCTCTGGCCGAGCATGCGTTCGCGTATCCGCCGTCCACAGGCGGCGTCGTGTACCGGCCGGTTGGGTGGGCCTGTAGTGGCGGTCATCGTCGGCTCCCCGCTGGGTCGCGCGCGAACAGCGAGTGGGGTTCGCGGCACGGCATCTGTGAGGGCTTGCCTTCCCGAGATCCTCCCCAAACCTCAAACCCCGCAGGCGATTTGACCGCCCGTGGTGGGAGGCGGTACCGCCCGTGGCGGGCGGGAAACTCTCACTACCTCGACGAACGGCGCCGGACCAGGCTGTTGGACAGGCGCCGCGTCCGGCCGACGGACCCACAGCCGATCCGTCTCCACGCCCGTGGGCACCAGCCGGACGCGTCGCGCCTTCCACGCCTTACCGAAGACCGCTCACCCCGTCCTCAGGGCGGGAGTTGGGAGAACATAATGGTCGACACCCGATCGATTCCGGCGCAGGCCGGGCAGATCGCCCAGTTGGATCGCCTGGACCTGCTGCGCATCGAACGCCTCCGGCACGAAGCACTGACCGTACCCGCCCAGTGGACGGCCGAATACGGTGCATACCAGTCCGGCGGCTGGTGGACCACCTCGCTGATGAACGCCTCCGGCAACGCGGCGGACGTACGCATCGGCGACTGCACCGCCCGTCCCACCGCCCTGCTGGAATCCATGCCGGCCACCGCTGAACTGCTCGCTGAGCTCGGCCTGTCATACATGTGGGTGCGCCTGGCCCGGCTGGAGGCGAACGCGTTCTTGTGGGAGCACCGCGACTACGACGAACTCGACCAGATCGAACGCCACCGCCTTCACATCCCGTTGCACACCAACTCCTCCGCGTTCCTGGTCACCGGCGGAACGAAGGTCCACATGACCGGAGGGTGGATCTGGCGGCTCACCCCGACCTACGCGCACGGGGTGTGCAATCTGCTCGGACCGGACCGTATCCACCTGATTGCCGACGTGTACGCGGACGACGCCTACCGACTCCTGGCCCAGCGGGCCCAGCTGAATCCGTCGGCGGCCAAGCCCCTCCCTGCGGCCTCGCGGGCGCTGCTTGCCGCCAAGCTCGCCGATGCCCGGCTGCTGGCGGAGCTCGGCTACACCGGCGCGGCCGAACAGCTGCTGTTGCGGCTGTTCTACTGCTTCACCCTGCCCGAGGGCACCACGTATGACCTGATCGCCGAGCTGCACACCGCGCTCGGTGACGCCGAGGCCGCCGCCCGCTGGAGCCGGGCCAAGACCACCCTCCTCGCGCTCGCCGAGTCCTGACCCTTGCACCCACCTCTCGCGACGGAAGGAAAATTCGCATGTCGCTTACCACGCTTGCCCCCGCCGCTCCCGCGGTCGCGGCCGAGTTTCAGCTGGCTGCGCTCGTCGAGGCCAACCGTCCCGCGCAGATGCCGCTGGTGACGCGGATCGCCAGGGCCCTGTCTCCTTCGCCGGCCCTCACGCACCTGCTGGTGCGTGGCTCGCTCGCCTCGGGCACCGCCGACCGACTCTCGGACGTCGACTTCGTGGTCGGCGTCAAGGACGCCGCGCTGCCGGCCTTCGCCACCGGCCTCAACGATCTGATGACCGTGGCGGCCGGGGCCCTGCTGCCGGGCTGGCCCGACAGCATCGTCACCGACCTCGGCGGACTGGGGTTCGTGTTCCTGATCCCGTACGACGGCAAGCTGCAGCAGGTCGACCTCTACCTCGCCCCCGCCTCCGCGATCCCGGTCCTGCGCCGTCAGGTGACCTGCGTCGCCGTCCTCGACCGCGCACCCGTGCCCCCCACGGATGATGAGTGGCGGCGGGCGGCGGCCTTCGTGGCCGAACGGGCCGCGCGAGCGAAGACGTGCACCGAGTTGCTGATCGAGCACCTGGTGCTCGCAGTGCTCCTGCACAAGCGGATCCAGCGCGGACAGCGGTTCGTCGCGTACGCCGAGTGGCACCTGATGCACACCGCGACCAAGGACCTCCTCAAGGCCGCCCTTGCCCCGACCTCGCGGTTCTGGGGCTGGTACCAGCTGCGGGAGGAGATCGCGCTCACCCCGATCGGCCGGGCCTGCCTCGCGGACCTCGACGCGGCCGTCGCCTCCCCGGCCGTGCCCTCCGCCGCCGACGTCGAGAGGGCCCTGGACCGCGTGTTCACCCTGGTCGAGCGGGCCTGCCCGCACGCAATGGACGGCCTGTCCGATGCGATCACCGCCTACCGCACCTACCGGGAGCTGGCATGACCATGGCCGAAGTACGTCCCTCCACCAGCACGAGCGAGCACCGGGACAAGAGGGCGGTGTTCTTCGGCGGGGTGATGCCCGCCTCCGCCGCTGAGAAGCACATGGCCGAGCAGATCGGCATCCTGCTCGCCGCGTCCGGGTTCACGCTGGTGCACGGCGGCTACAACGGGCTGATGGAAGCCGCCGCCCACGGCGCTGCGACGAAGGGCGGGCGGATCTGCGCGGTCACGCTGGCCGCCAAGTGCGAGGAGTGGGGCGGCTTCAACCCCTACGTCACCGAGGCCGTGCACCTGGCCTCCCTCGGCGATCGCCTGAACCACTACTTCGACCAGGCCGACCTGGTGGTCGCGATGGGCGGCGGGGTGGGCACCCTGCACGAGCTGACCGCGGCCCTGTACTACGCGGGCAACATCCGCCCGCTACCCGTCCTCATCGCCGGGCCGACCGCGCTGCGGCTGCTGGACTTCCTGCGCCGGGAGAAGTGGCTCTTCGCCTCCCCGACCCGGCAGCTGGGCTTTATCACCGAGGCCACCGACATCGCGGCGCTCGCCGCCGCGCTGCCGGCCGTGACAGCAGGACCGAAGGGGGGCACGTCATGACGACCGCTGCTCCCAACCCGGTGTCCCTCGCCGACCGGATCGCCGCCACCGCGCTGGTCAACGGCCCGTTCGCACTGAGCGATGGGCGACGGCTCTCCTCGTACTTCGACGAGTACCTCCTGGCCGGCGATCCGCAGCTGCTCACCGAGACAGCCCGCGCGATGGCCGGCCACCTTCCTGCCGACACCGATGTTCTGGCCGGAGTCGAACTCGGCGGTATCCCGCTGACCGTGGCGCTGTCCACCGCCACCGGGTTGCCCGCCGCCTTCGTCCGGCGGCGGCCCAAGGAGTACGGCTCGCTCCGCCAGTTCGAGGGCACCGAGATCCAGGGACGGCGTGTCGTACTGGTCGACGATGTGATCCGTTCCGGGACCAGTCTGTTGACGGCGGCCCGCCGGTTGCGGATTGCCGGGGCCAAGGTCACCGACGTGCTGTGCGTGCTGGAGCGACCCCTGGGCGGCCAGGTGTTGCTGGCCGAGCACCACCTCACCCTGCACCCGCTGCTGACCGAGGCCAATTTCCCGGCCGCGAAAGCAGGCGAGCAGGCATGAAACGCGCCGCGCTCTTCGACCTCGACGGCGTGCTCGCCGACAGCCACCATGCCTTCCGCCTCACCCTCGCCGGATTCGCGACCTTCCACCTGGGCCGCCGCATCACCATCGCCGACCTGCCGACCGACGTGGCGATCGCCCCACGCGACCATGTCCTCGCCGCACTCGGAGTGACTGAGCCCCTCGACGAGGAGGGCTGGGACGCTGCGACGGCGACGGCCACCTTGACCGCGCGGGTCTTCCCCTACGTCGTGCCGGTTTTGACCGAGTTACGGGCGGCCGGCTGGGCCACCGGGATTGTCACTGCCCGCACCCAGCGCCGGGTGCCCTGGCTGCTCGGCGACGACATCCGCTCACTGATGGACGTGATCATCTGCAGCGACGAAGCCCCGCTCAAGCCGGCCCCCGACGGGATATTCCTCGCGTTGGACCGGCTCGCCGTGCCGCCCGACCAAGCGGTGTTCATCGGCGACATGCGCGCCGACGTCCTCGCCGGGCAGGCAGCCGGAGTGCACACGATCGGTGCCGGATGGGGCTTCACCCCACCCGAGCAGCTGGCCGACGCGGGCGCCGACCTCGTACTGAACGACCCTGGCCAGCTCGTGCCCACGCTCCTGAAGTGGGCGGACGCCGGGCAGCCGACCGGCCACCGTAAGCGATCTTGATGTGCGACCCGCTACAGTCGGTGGTACAGCAGACCCGGCACTCGGTGCCCTGTTGGTCTGCTGCACCACTGGTGAGCAACGGAGCGGGAGTCACGGTGTACCCCCTGGGGGCGCGAGCTATCTGCGTCGAGCTGGAGAACTGAGAACTACCTCAGTCCCGTTCTCGGCCCGGCTCGGCGTGTGATCCCCCACCACCTTCCGTGACTCTTCCGTGAGGCCATGCCGCCATGCGCTCGACGCAGATCCGCCAGACGTTCACCGACTTCTTCACCTCCCGCGGCCACCACTCGGTGCCCTCCAGCCCGCTGGTCCCCGACGACCCCACACTGCTGCTCACGAACGCCGGGATGAACCAGTTCAAGCCCTACTTCCTCGGCGAGACCACCCCCGCCTTCCCACGCGCCACCAGCATCCAGAAGTGCGCCCGCACTTCCGACATCGACAACGTCGGCCGCACCAACCGTCACGCGACGTTCTTCGAGATGATGGGCAACTTCTCCTTCGGCGACTACTTCAAGGAAGACGCCATCGCCTATGCCTGGGAACTCCTCACCCAGGGCTACCAGTTGGAGAAGGAGAAGCTCTGGATCACCGTCTACGAGGAAGATGACGAGGCCGAGCACATCTGGCGCCGCATCGGTGTCCCCGCCTCCCGCATCCAGCGGCTCGGCGTGGAGGACAACTACTGGTCCATGGGCGTCCCCGGCCCCTGCGGTCCGTGCTCGGAGGTCAACTACGACCGCGGCCCCGCCTTCGGTAAGGAGGGCGGCCCGGCCGTCGACGGCGAGCGCTACGTCGAGATCTGGAACCTGGTATTCATGCAGTTCCAGCGCGGCGAGGGCGACAAGAAGGGCAACTTCCCCGTCCTCGGCGAGCTCGCCCGCAAGGGCGTGGACACCGGGCTGGGCCTGGACCGGCTCGCCGCAATCCTCCAGGACGCGCAGAACGTATGCACCACGGACCTGCTGCTGCCCACGCTCCACACCGTGCAGGACCTCGCCGGGCGTGCCTGCCCCGCGGAGGGCGAGGAGAGGGTGTCCTTCCAGGTCGTCGCCGAGCATGCCCGCTCCATCGCCTACCTCGTCGCCGACGGCGTCCTACCGTCCAAGGACGGCCGCGGCTACGTCCTGCGCCGCCTCATGCGCCGGGCCATCCGTCACGCCCGCCTGCTCGGCATCGACGGGCCCGTTCTGCCGACCGCGACCGCCAGCGTCATCGGGAATCTCGGTGACGTGTGGCCGGAGCTGCCCGCGCAGGCCACGCTGATCGAGCAGGTCGTCTCCGCGGAGGAAGAGTCCTTCACCCGCACCTTGGCCCAGGGCACCCGGCTGCTGGACGCCGCGATCAGCCGTACTCAGCACAGCGGCTCCGACGCGCTGCCGGGCGAGACGGCCTTCGAGCTCGCCGACACCTACGGCTTCCCCGTGGAGCTGACCATCGAGGCCGCCCGCGACGCCGGGCTGACCGTGGACGAGGACCGCTTCGCGAACCTGCTGGACGAGCAGAAGAAGCGCGCCAAGGCCGGTGGCAAGGCCAGGACCACCGACGCCCTCAAGAAAATGGACACCTACCGCGAACTGTCCGCCGCCCTGCCACGTACGGAATTTCTCGGCTATGAGCACCTGACCGCCGAGGCCACCGTCACCGGCCTCATCTCCAGCGGCACCGTCGTCACTGCCGCCGACGCGGGCAGCGAGGTCGAACTGGTCCTGGACCGCTCACCGTTCTACGCCGAAGCCGGCGGGCAGGTCGGCGACACCGGCACCCTGACCCTGAGCGACGGGACCCGGCTCCAGATCACCGACACCCGCTACGGCCTGGAGGGCTTCCGCGTCCACACGGCTCGCGTACTCGAAGGCGACCTGCGCATCGGCGCCCGCGGCGAGGCCGCAGTCGATGCCGTACGCCGGGCGGGCCTGATGCGCTCGCACTCCGCCACCCACATCCTGCACGCCGCCGTCATGGCCACCCTCGGCGACCACGCCCGCCAGCAGGGCTCCCTGGTCGAGCCCGACCGGCTCCGCTTCGACTTCGCGCACTTCACCGCACTCACCCCCGACCAACTGAGCGAGATCGAGCAGGCCGTCAACGGCCACGTCCTGGACGATCCTGCCGTACACGCCTGGCACGCCGACCGCGCCGAGGCCGAAGCCGCCGGGGCGATCGCACTGTTCGGCGAGAAGTACGGCGACACCGTCCGCATCGTCGACATCGGCAACTTCTCCCGCGAGTTGTGCGGCGGCACCCACGTCGCCCACGGCTCTCAGGTCGGCACCTTCCGCCTGCTCTCCGAGTCCTCCGTCGGCTCCAACCTCCGCCGCGTCGAAGCCCTCACCGGGCACGGCGCCCTCGCCCACCTTGACACCGAACGACGCCTGCTGACCGAACTGTCCGGCCTCCTCGGCAGTCGGCCTGCCGATGCCCCCGACATCCTGCGCAGGCGCCTGGAGGCGCTCGCCTCGGCCCAGAACGAATTGGCCCGCCGGCGCACGGCCGAGCTCGGCCGTCAGGCGGCCGACCTTGCCGACCATGCCCGGCCTACCGGGCGGGGCCGGCTCGTCGTCCGACCCGTCACCGGCCTGGCCCCGGACGAAATGCGCGCGCTGGCCGCCGATATCGTCACGCGCATCGGCACCGAGGCGGCCATCGTCATCCTGGCCACCGAGCACCGGGCGAAGGCCCTGCTGGTGGCCGCCGTCTCCGGCCCCCTGCACCAAGGTGGAACCGAGGCCAGTCAGCTCCTCACCGGTGCCGCACGAATCGTCGGTGGGGGATCTGGGGGACGAGGGCCGATCGCGAACGCCGGCGGACGCGCTCCCGAACACCTCGAACAAGCCCTGGCTGTCGCCGGCCAGGAAGCCGAACGCCTGCTGAACGACTGACGCAGGCTACGCGCTCACGTACTCCGCTCGGCGTGGGCGCAGCCCCTGAGGGTCTGGGCGGCGAGCAGGCAGGACCGGCTTCCGCCTGCTCGCCGAAGCCGCTCGACCAGGGGTTCCTTCGCCAGTTCGGCGTTGTGCAAAGTCAGGACCTCGATCTGGTTGACGTACGTGACGGTGGTGTCTCTGAACTCCGGTAGCCCCCATTTCCGCAACGGCTCAGTGAACCCGGACAACTGCGTGTCGCCTCCTTGCCAGATCTGATCTGTCCAGATAGCGCCCGCGTTCGCAGAGGGTTCAGGAACCTGCGTGCGAAGACTGGTTCACCAGCCGGTGCACAAGCCACGACGGACCGGCTGGAAACGTCGGCTCAGTCGCCCGTTGTTCCGTCCGTGCGCTCTCGCAGGAAGTCGGCGTGTCCGTTGTGGCGGGCGTACTCCTGGATCATCTGCATGTAGAGCCAGCGCAGGCTGAGGGCAGCGCCCCGCGCGGACGTGAACGTCTCGTCGAGGTCATGTCCGGCTGCCGCGGCGTCGCACGAGGCGACCTCGGCCCGGAACCTCTCGAAGTCCCGTTCCGCGTGGACCTCGTGGATTCCCTCAATGCCCTCATTACCGTCTCCCGGGTCGGTGAAGACGTTCCCGGCGTCCTCACCCGCGAAGCGCCGACGGAACCATGTCCGCTCCACCTCCGCCATGTGACGGACGAGGCCCAGCAAGGTGAGGCTCGACGGTTCCACGGTGGTCCGCGCCAGTTGGGCGGGCTCCAGCCCCTCGCACTTGGCCAGCAAGGTCTCGCGATGCCAGTTCAGCCAGCCTTCCAGCATCTGACGCTCAGGTGCGACGGCCAGATCACCGATCCGCGTAGTCCGCTCGATCTGCGGCGCTGTCCATGTCATGCGCCTACCCTGACCGACCACCTCACGGAAGCACCAGGGACACACGCGTCGATGGTGGCCAAGTCGCGCCGCACGATCAGCGACAAACTCGGTCACACCCACCATCCACGGGTGAACGGATCCCCGTGACGAACTGGCCTGCCGGCACGTGTGCTTGACCGTCAGCCGCTCGTCAGTGGGGTGTCAGGGGGTGGGGGCATGCTTATGGATGTCGGAAGGGAACGGCACGGGAAACCGGATCGTCCCCCCAGGACAGGGAGAGGTGCCCGGAGTGGTTTATCGGGGACCGGAGCACGCTTCAGTCGGGCGAAAGCCTGCGCAGGTTCGAATCCTGCCCTCTCCGCGCACGACCCAGGGAGAGGTGCCCGGAGTGGTTTATCGGGGACCGGAGCACGCTTCAGTCGGGCGAAAGCCTGCGCAGGTTCGAATCCTGCCCTCTCCGCACAGGACACCGGCCCGCCACTGGCGGGCCGGTTCTGCATTACGGGCGGCGGCGCAGCACCCCCGCCCCGCTGGTCGCACGCGGGTGGGCGGGAGTCGTGGGAGTACGGGAGTTCAGGACAGCCCGCGGCCGTCCTGCTCCGCCTGGTGGGCCACCCGCAGCAGTGCGTCGACCATGCCCTCGTCGAGCATGGTCTGGGCGGCGATGTCCGCCGCGTCCCCGAAGCCGATGTCGAACAGTGCGACGCTCACCGTGTAGTCGTCCGCCACGCTCCAGGTCCCGAAGCTCCACTCGTCACCCGAGCCCGGTGTGCCGTCCGGCCGCAGCACCTGCACCCGCTTCGCCCCGGGCGCGAACCCGAACTCGGTGAAGCGGAACCGCAGTCCCTGGCCGATGGCCTTGCTGTACGCCTCCTTCAGGGTCCACAGCCGCACCAGGGCCGGGTTGCGCCACTGCTCCTCCATCCGGGCCAGCAGCTCCGCCTCGTACGGGGTGCAGATGTGGCGCTCCACCGCCGTGCCGCGCAGCTTCCGGCTCTCCAGCTCCGCGTCCACGCCGATCCAGCCGCGCCGGGTGAGGCCGACCACCAGCAGGTCGGCGGTGTGGCTGAGGCTGATGTCCACCTGGTCGCAGCCGCGCAGATAGGGGCGGCCACCGGGCTTGTAGGCCAGGTCGATGTCGGACGGCCGGGCCTCCAGGACCGCCGCCGCCGCGTACTTGAGCAGCAGCCGCGACGCCAGGAAGCGGGCGCGCACGTCCGCGTTCGACATGTCCCGGTAGCGCTCCCAGTCCCGTCCCAGCAGCGGCGGCAGCGCGGACTCGGCGCTGTCGTCGGACAGCCAGTCCGGCATCCAGTCCTCCAGCCGCCCGTACACCACGACGCTGGCCCGCTCGGCCAGTTCGCGTCGTACTGTCTCCCACTGCCCCATGGGCGTGACCAGGAGCGGCTCGGCGAGGGTGGCGAGCAGGGCGGGGGCGGGCAGCACCGCCGAAGCGGTCACGGCGGTGGTCACGCCGTGTTCTCCAGGGCCGTGGCACGCAGCAGGCCGGTCAGCGTACCGACGTCGGCCATGCCGCCCACCATGGCGTGCAGGGGCAGGTCGCCGAGGGCGGGGTGGCGCTCCCGCAGCCGCTGGACGAGCTCCATCAGCATGAGGGAGTCGAAGCCCAGGTCCTCGTACAGCCTGCTGTGCTCACCGGCCGGGGGCAGCCCCGTCTCCAGGGCCACGACGACGTCGTCGGTGACCCTGTCCAGCAGTAGTTCACTCATGTCGGTCCTCCGGTGCGCGCGTTGTCCGGCGCGGGTCAGCTGGTTGCCAGCGGGCTGTCGTACAGGTCGAAGCTGCTGCCCAGGTAGTAGCGGCGCAGCAGTTCGGTGAAGACCTCGCCCTCGGGGCCGGGGGCGTCGGCCGGAAGACCGATGCCCAGCCGCTTGCAGATCCGCAGCAGCGCGACCACGAGCCAGTCCGACGAGGCCAGGAAGGTGTCGGGGCCGCCCTGTTGGTGGCGCCACACGCCCAGGCAGGCGGCGGCGCAGAGCACCAGCGTGTAGCGGTCGGCCAGTGCATAGGTGTGAGGGTTGGCGAGGCTGTCCCGGCTGAGCGGCGCGAGGGTGGCGCAGGAGTTGCGCAGCCTGCGCAGCTCCTCGACGAGACGGTTCACCAGCGGACCCAGTACGGGATTGGCCGCGGCGGCCGGGCCGTCGGCCGCGACGGTCAGTTCGGCGCACAGCGGGTCGTGCGCGGCGAACGCCCCGAGCCGCCGGAAGTCCAGCGAGGGCAGCTCGTCCCGCAGCCTGAACAGCGAGCTGTCGGTGTCGGCCGGAGCCGAGTCCACCAGCCAGGAGCGGCGGGCGAGGGCCGGCAGCTGGGGGCTGATCGTGGAGAGCGCGGCGGCGGCCCCCGCATGACCGAGGCTGGTCACCGGCAGGTCCCGCACGTGCTTCTGGAAGATCCCGAAGGCCCCGTCGCGTACGTAGATGCTGGAGCCGAGCAGTACCGACAGCTCGTGCACCGCGTCGTTGAGCAGGGTGGGCAGCAGGTACTTGGCGGCAGCCGCGTAGACGCCGGTGATGCCGTGGCCCCGCCCGGCCGCCCGGGTGCTCACCAGGGCCAGGCTGTCGGAGATCAGCAGGTCGGCGAAGGCGCCGACCAGGGTGCGGCGGGCCTGCGGATTGCGGTCCATCTTCCGCCCGTCCACCCCGTGCGTGTCGGCGAACCGCAGGGCGGTGCGCAGCGCGGTGTCTCCCCCGGCCAGGACCATCGAGGGCAGGATGCTGCGGGTGAACGCGAACGACCGCAGCGCCAGGTCGACCCCGCCACCCTCCTCGCCCAGCAGGCTGTCCTCGGGGACCGGGCAGTCGGTGAACTCCAGCCCGGTCTTGCGGCAGCCGCGCATCCCCACCATGGGGTAGGGCTCCAGATCGCGCACCCGGTCGGCAGGGAGTTCGTCGCGGTTGAGCAGCAGCGTGGAGTGGGCCCGGCTCCCCGGCTCGTCGGAGCTGCGGCACACGATCACCAGGCCCTGGGCGCGGTCGGCGTTGATGATGACCCGCTTGGAGCCGCTCAGTGTCAGGGCGCCGCCGTGCGCGCGAAGGCTGAACTCGTCGCGCAGGAAGGCATTTCCGTGGGCCAGTTCACGGTAGGAGACGGCCAGCCGCCCACCGCCCAGCAGCAGGTCGGCGGCCCATCGCCGCTGAGCGCGGTTGCCGCCGGCCCAGACGGAGGCGCCCGCCAGGGCGGAGAAGACGCCGTACCCCACACCGAGCGCCTGGTCGCGGCGGAACACCGGGCGCAGCACGCGGGCGAGGGTGTCCGCGCGTACGAGCCGCCCGCCGAGGGCAGCGGGCACGAATTCGGCGTTCAGGTGGAAGTCGTCGAGGAGCTGTTCGGCCTCGGGCGACAGGACGCCGAGTTCGTCGGCCCTGAGCAGGCCCGCGTGCCCGAGCGGGTTGTCCGGGTCCCAGGGGTCGCCGAAGCGCTGTTCCAGGTCGGCGACACGTTCCTGCACCGCGGCCTCGGAGTTCAAGGGTGCCGGCACACGCAGTCGCGGTGCCGCGGCTGCCCTCTCATCGGCGAGCGTCGTCCCCCATGCCATTGATCCGCCACCTTCCGCAGGGCAGGCCCCTCGTACGGAAACCTCTGGGCCGAGCTTCGCCGCCCGCTCTGGAGAACCACTTGAGACCCGCACGGGCTCCACCACAGGACCGTGCCGGGCGGGGCCGCGCGCCCTCGGTTCCGCGTGCGCCCAGGTCCGGCCCGGGGCGGCGGCGCCGGTCCGGACGGGCGACGGTACGAAAGCGGCCGGCGCGGGGATTCCGCCGCCTGAAGATGACTCAAGAACGCTCACACCAGGGGCGGAGCCCGTCTGGCGCCCGCGCCCCGATTTCCGTACACCGTCTAGGGTCCGGAAATCGAATGGAATCACGGACGGAATCACGGACGGAATCGCGGACGGAATCGCGGAGTTCCCGCCCGTGGTCCGCCCACGGACTTTCCCCCGGAGGAGAGCGATGGACAGCACACGACCCGCCCTGCGCCTGTTCGTCTTCCACCATGCGGGGGGATCACATCTGCTGTACCGCCACTGGCCCGCCCGCCTGCCGGACACCTGGGACGTGCGGCTGCTCGACGCACCCGGGCGCGGCAGGCTCCTCGATCTGCCGCAGATCGCGGACGCCGGCCGGCTCGCCGAGTTCTTCCTGCGCCGCCTCGAACCCGAACTGACCGTCCCCTACGCCTTCTTCGGGCACAGCATGGGCGGCCTCATGGCGTACGAGATCACGCGGCGGCTGGCCGCCCGGGGCTGTCCGCTGCCGGTGTGGGTGGGGGTGTCCGGCCGTGGCGCGCCCCGACTCCGGGCCGCGGACGAGCCGCGCCACGAACGGTCCGACACCGAGTTGCAGACCCATCTGGAGCTGCTCGGCGGAACGCCCGACGAGGTCTTCGACAACCCCGAGCTGTGGGCGCGGTTCGCCCCGGTGATCCGGGCCGACCTGCACCTGGTGGAGAGCTGGTGCCCCGAGCCGGGCACCGTTCCGCTGCCGGTGGCGCTGTCCGCATACGGGGGCAGCGAGGACCACTTCGTACCACCGCGGCTCATGACCGGCTGGGAGGAACAGACCGAGCACTTCCTGGGTCTGCGGGTCTTCGACGGCGGCCACTTCTACTTCCAGGACGATCCGGACCCGCTGCTGCGGCAGATCGAGCAGGACGTGACCGTGGCGCTGGACGCATCCGGCGCGGTGCGCTCCTCGTGAGCCCATCGGCACAGGGCGGCGCGCCGGGAAGGACCTGCGCGCCCGTCGGCCGCCCGTCGACCGCAACCGGCTGGATTTCCGGCCTGCACAAGGGGGAGAAATGCAGTTCCGCATTCTCGGTCCCGTGGAAGTCCAGGACGAGCGAACCGGTCTGAGGATCCTTCCTACGGGCGCCAAGCAGCGTGCCCTGCTGGGCGCGCTGGTCGTGAAGGCCGGGCACAGCGTGTCCGTGCACCGGCTGATCGACGAGCTGTGGGGCGAGCACCCGCCCGCCAACGCGGCGAACGCGCTGCAGGCCCATGTGACCCGGCTGCGTCGGCTGCTGTCCGGGCCGGACGGGTGCCCGGACCCGGCGCCGGGCCCGGGTTCGGTTTCGGGGCAGGGTCCGGACGGGGAGCAGCACCCGTGGATCGTGACCCGCTCGCTCGGCTACGCCCTGCAGCTCGACCCCCACGACACGGACGCGGCCCGCTTCCACCACCTGACCGCCCGGGGCAGACAGGCCCTGCTCCACGACCCGGGGCAGGCGGTCGACCTGCTGCGCAGAGCCCAGTCGCTGTGGCGCGGGCCGGCCCTGGAGGGCAGCGTGCTCGGTGACATCTGCGCGGTCGAGTCGGCGCAGCTGGAGGAACACCGGCTGGCGGCCCTGGAGATGATGTACGACGCGTGCCTGCGTACGGGGCGGCACGGCGAGATCATCGGCGAGCTGGAGGAGCTGACGGCCGATCACCCCATGCGGGAGCGGTTCTACGACCTGCTGATGGTCGCCTTCTACCGCTGCGGGCGGCAGGCGGAGGCGCTCGGCGTGTACGACCGGGCGCGCAAGCGGCTCGTGCACGAGCTGGGCATCGAGCCGGGGCCCGCACTGCGCGGCCTGATGGAGGCGATCCTCCACCACGACCCGGTCCTCTCCACCGCCGGAGCGGCCCGCCCCGCGGACGCCGCCGGTCCCCCGGCCACGACGACGTCCGGGTCCGCGGCGGGTACGGAGTCCGGGGCCACGGCGCTCACCCTGGGCGACGAGATAGCCAGGCTGCACCGCCGGATCGAGGGACTGCAACTGCAACAGGAGCGTCTGCTGCACCGCTTCGAGGCGTTGACCGCGAGCGCCGCACGGCGGGTGGCGGGCGGCCAGGGGGCCGGGTAGGGGGACCGGCCCCGCGCCGCCGTCCCGTCAGCCCGCCGGGCCGCGCACGGCCGCCGTCTCGGGCGCCGTCACGATGAGGCGCTGCAATCCGCTGAACCCGGCCGACGGCTCTCGCCCCTGCTCCCGGGCGAGGGTGCCGCGCAGCCGCTCGCACACCCGGAGCGCCTCGCCCCGCCGCCCCGACCGGTGCAGCGCGAGCGCGAACTGGCCGTGTGTCTCCTCGCGCGCGGGGAACCGGCTGACGAGGGCGGTCAGTTCGGGCAGCAGATCACGGTGGCGGCCCAGGCGCAGATCGGCCTCGATGCGCTGGCCCAGGGCGGTCAGCCGGGCCTCCTCCAGTTTCCCGGCGTCCCGGGCGGCGGGCCGCCCCAGGGGTACGTCGGCGAGTACCGGGCCGGTCCACAGCGACAGCGCGTGCCGCAGCCGGTCGGCGGCGCCCCGGTAGTCCTCGGCGTCCATGGCCCGGTAGCCCAGCCCGGCCCGCCGCTCGAACTCGCGGAAGTCGACGGTGCCGCCCCGGGTGTCGAGCCGGTAGCCGCCGTCGACGGTGACCAGCACGTCCTTGGCGGTCACCGAGGTCTCACCGGCCCGGGTGAGAGCGGACCCGATGAGGTCCCGCAGCCCCATGACGTACGTCTGCACGGTGGTACGGGCGCTGCCGGGCGGACTGTCGCCCCACAGGTTCTCGATCAGCTCGCCGGAGGCGACCACCCGGTCGGCCCGGAGCGCGAGGAGCGCCAGGACCTGACGGGGTTTGGGGGCGGTGGGGACGACCGGTACCAGGCCCTCCCGCACGGACAGCACGCCCAGTATCTCGATGTCCATGGCTCTCCTACGGCTTGGTGCGCGCGGTGGGTCGATGAACATAAAGAAAACAGCGCAGTCGGTTTTTCCGTCAACTGTTTCGAGTCATTTTCTCGCGGCCAGGCCTTCTCGCCCGCTTCGTTCGGCGGCGGCGGCGAGGTGGCGCGCGAAGTCGGCGACGCCGTCGCCCGCCGTGCCTTCCGTCCCGAGTACCACCAGGGGCGGCCTGCCGTAGTGCGACGCGAGGGACCGGGCCAACTCGCAGGCCAGGGCCCCGGATCCGGAGAAAGCGCCGAGCACCAGCGGCCCGGTGGTGCCCGCCGGAGAGCCTGCCGGAGAACCCGCCGGAGGATCCATCAGGGGACCCACCGGAGAACCCACCGACGGGCACAGCGCGGCACCCGCCTGGTCCGGGTGCCCCCGCAGTACGGCGAGTGCCTGGGGCCCCGGGTAGCACCCGACCAGTTCGTCGTGGCGGTCGTCGTGCCCGTCGCCCGGTCCGGACGGGCCGACGAGACAGACCGTCCCGGCGCCGGGCTCCCGTGCCGGACGCAGGCACACCAACTGTCCGGCCACCGCGTCGTACAGACGCGGCACCTCGTCACCGGCGAGACCGGACAGCACCTCGGCGATCGTCGACACGTCCCCGGCCCCGAGGGGGAGTTCGCGCAGCAGCCGGGCGCTGTGGGCCAGCAGCGCCGCCACCCCGTCGTCGTCCAGCCGGCCGCGGTCGTGCACCGAGCTCAGCACCAGGCCGCCCGTGCTGTCGTAGTACGCGACGACGCCGATCGGGAAGCCCGTCTGCGGGGCCGCGGGGTCGGGGTCGGTCACCTGGATGCCCTGGGCGGCGAGGTCCGCGCCCAGGTCCTCCAGGGGGCGCAGCCGGTGTTCGAAGGAGAGCAGGGTCTCGGGGCCGTTCAGGGGCCCGGCCGCCGCGGCGCGGAGCTGCCCGGCGGAGACCCACTCGCAGGCGGCGATGTCCAGGGCGCGGTCGCGTACGTCGCGCAGCAACTCGGGGACCGTGCGCCGCGGGTCGACCTCGACCGTCATCGGCAGCGGGTTGCCGAAGGGGCCGGGAACCCGGGCGATGCCCTCCATCGTGATGCCGCGGCCGGAGACCAGCACGCTGAAGTTCACCTCGGCCGGACCGCGTACCCGGCCCGCCGCCCGGTACAGGAGCATGGCCCAGACCGCCTGCAGCACGACGGACTCGGTGGCTCCCCGGCGCACCGACCACCGTGCGAGCCGGGCCGCCTCGGTGCGGTTCAGCCGGGCCCCGGTGCGGCCCGTACCGTGCCGACGCGTGACGGCGCCCGCGGGCGCGCGGGGCAGAGCGGCGGCCGTCGCCTCGGCCCGGCGCGCGAAGACCTCCCCGGCGGGCCCCTGCCCCTGGGCGCTCAACCAGCGGCGGTAGTCCCGCAGATCGGGCCGGCGCTCGCCGCCCCTGAGGGTGCCCGAGTCGACGTAGGCGCGGTAGAACTCCTGGAGCAGCAGCCGCACGCTCCAGGAGTCGAGCAGACCGCGGTGGTAGGTCAGCAGCACATCGGTGGGCGGGACGTACCCCTCCTGCGGCTCACCGTCGAGCAGGGCGGCCCGCAGCATCCCCGGACGGCTCAGGTCGAAGCCGCGCAGCCGCTCCCGCTCCATGAGCGCCTGCCGGGTGACGGTGCCGTGCCGGTGCCGTACGACGTCGGGGCTGGACCGCGGGTACACCGCCACGCGGGGCTCGGGGTCCCGGACGAACGCCGCGCGCAGCACGGTCTCGCAGTCGAAGACGGCCTGCCACGCCGCGGTGAACCGGCCGGTGTCCAAGGGCCCGTGCCAGCGCCAGAAGAGCTGGCCGACCTGGGGCGCCGGGCAGGAGGCGGACTCGGCGAGCATCTCGCGCTGCAGCGGGGTCGGCTCGAACAGCTCCGGCAGCTCCCGGTCAGGCCGCTCCCGCGTCGGCAGTTCCCGGTCCGACCGCTCCTGGTCCGCCAGTTCCCGGTCCGACCGCTCCCGCTCCGGAGCGCCGGGCGGCGGATGCGCGGCGGTCAGCAGGTCGGCGAGGGCGCCGAGCGGGTAGCGGCCCGAGCACTCCAGGGTGTGGTGGCCGGGGCCGTGCCGCCGCAGCCGGGGCTGTTCGCCGCGCGGCGCGGGAGACCCGGAGGCGATCCGGGCCAGTGCGGTTCTCAGGACGGAGGGGTCGAGCGGGCCGCGCAGTTCGAGGGTGGCCGGCCCGTCGGGCGTGGCGTCTCCGAGGTCCAGCACGGCCGTCAGGGACACCTCTGCGATGCGTTGGTCGGTCGTCATCGGCTCTGCGGGCCCTTGTCACGCGCGCACGGCGACGGAGGCCCTTCCTCCTCTCCTTCGAGCGCGGAGATCCATCATGGTCCGGCGCCCCCACGGGGCGCTGACGCGGAACTGACACGGGTTTCAGAGCACGCGGATGGCCGACTCCGCGTGCCGCCGGGCCAGTTCGAGGATCTCGTGGCTCTCGCGGCTCAGTTCCGCCTGCACGTACCGACGGGCGTCCGCCACCGTGGCGCCCGCGCCGAGCGTCGGCTCGATGGCCTCCTCGCGCAGCAGGACGGTGTGCTCGGCGGCGACGGTGACCCCGGTCTCGTCGGGGACGACGGACCACTCACCGGTGCGCGACGCGATCAGGCCCGGCGCCGGGAACTGCTTGTGGACGATGCGCCCGGCGTGCGGGAAGCACACCCGTACCGACTCGACGGTACGCACACCGCCGTAGGCGTTCGTGACGTCCATGACGACCTTCTGGACCCCCGCCTGCGCCTCGTCCAGTTCGACGCGGGCGACGTGCGGCACCTGTCCCTGCCAGTCGGCGACCTCGTACAGGAACGCGTAGACGAGCTCGGCGGGGCCTTTGACGCGGACCGAATCGGCGGACGAGACGACCAGCGAGTCGAGCCTGTCCCACCGCTCGGCGAAGAACCGGATGCTCTCCAGGTCGGAGCGGGCCTCGGCGGCGGCGGCGCGCTCCAGCCACGCCAGGTCGTCGGGCCGGTCGTCCGCGGCGGAGAACTCGTGCTCCATGGTCAGCCGGGAACGGCCGTCGCCCAGGTCGTCCACGGTCCACGTGCCGCCCATGGACTGCGCGGGCGTCATGATCCGGTCCTGGCTGAAGACGATCCGGCGCCGCACGGGGTCCAGTACCCGGTGCGAGAGCCAGGACTTCACCTGTCCGTCGGCGACGACCCACATGCGCATCCGGTCGCGCGTCCCGTCGAACTCGGGCCGCTCCACGTGCACGTGGTGGGGGAAGAACATCGGCCACCGGACGGTGTCCGCGACGAGGCCGTAGACGACGCCCGGGGAAGCGGCCACCTCGACTTCGTGGGACATCCGGCGCATACGCTGACTCGACACCGGCAACACCTTCTCTCGGGGGAAAGGGCCGCCGATTGCCGCGCGTACGGGCACACGGTCGATATGCCTCCGCGAACTCGGCAGTCCCCCGAGGATGTACGGAACGACTCGACCGCCGCCTGAGCGCCGCTGGAGCCCGGCCCCGACAGCGGCGCGGCGCGGCGCGGCCGGGGCGCCCGGATCAGGCCGCGTAGAGATCGAAGGTTGAGCCGCGCCGCGGGCCCGCGGTGATGTCGAGCTGCGGATCGACGGCGAGAATGGCCTGGTGGAGCCGCTGCACCTGCGGCGAGGGCTCGACGCCGAGCTCCTCGATCAGCCGCCCGCGCAGCCTGCGGTAGACGTCGAGCGCCGAGGCCTGCCGGCCGGAACGGTACAGCGCCACCATGGCCTGCGAGTGCAGCCCCTCGTGCTGCGGGTACCGGGCCGTCAACTCTGTCAGCTCCGCGATGAGTTCCGAGTGGCGGCCGAGCCGCAGGTCGGCGTCGATGCGCCGCTCCACGGTGCCCAGACGGCTCTCCTCGAAGCGCATGACCTCGATCTCCAGGATCGGCCCCACCCGTACGTCCACGAGGGCGGGTCCGCGCCACAGGTCGAGGGCCGTGCGGAAACGCTCGGCCGACAGCGCGTCGTCGCCGGCCTCGAAAGCGCCCCGCCCTTCCGTCACCATCCGGTCGTATTCGTGTACGTCGACACTCTCGGGCGATATCTGCATCAAGTAGCCGCCGTGCCGGGTGGCAAGGATCTCTTTGGCGCCGCCCGGGGCATCGGGACCCATCGCGGTGCCGAGCCTGCGGCGGAGTTGCAGAATGTAGGTCTGCAGCGTGGTGAGTGCGCTCTGCGGGGGCTCGGAACCCCAGATCTCCTCCATCAGAGTCGCTACTGGCATAACCCGCCCCGGATAGAGCGCGAGCAGAGAAAGAATCTGCCGTGGCTTGCCCGCCGTCGGAACGATCGACTCCCCGTTGACCTCAGCACTCAACGGGCCCAGAACCTGAATCCTCACTGGTTTCCTCCGTACCTCGTCGAGTTCCTGTCAGTGACCTGAAGCCGTCGTCGCGAGCACAGTAGCCGGAATGATTCGGCACCCCCGGATTCCTCCAGCAGGCCTTGAGGAAACCTCCAACCCTCGCTCCGAGTAACCGAATCGGACCGGCTGAAGATCGTCTGAAGTTTGCCTGAAGGTCGTCTGCAAGGGCACTCGAAACAGACTCGCAAGACATATGAGAAATTCTGCCCGCCGGAAGTCCGCGTTTCCGGAGGCCGGCGTTTCCGGAGACCAGCGTTTCCGGAGGTTCGCGTTTCCGGAGGTTCGCGTTTCCGGAATTCCGTATACCAATTCCTGTTCCTGCATTCCGTCCCCAGGTTCTCCTGTCAACTCCAGGACCGGGAAAGCGGGTTGTTCTCCGCTGCTCACCCCGTTGACACAAGGGGCTCCCTGGCGCCCGTGGGGGCCGCCATGGACTCGGGGTTGGCGACGAGGACGGACCTCTGCAGCCGGCGCAGCGCCACCGACGGTTCCAGGCCGAGCTCCCGCACGAGCGTCGTGCGCAGCCGCTGGTACACATCGAGCGCCTCGCCGCGGCGCCCCGAGCGGTGCAGCGCGAGCATGAACTGCGCATGCAGGTTCTCGTGCGTGCGGTAACGATTCACCAGCACAGTCAGCTCGGCGAGCAGTTCGCGGTGCCGGCCGAGCCGCAGATCCGCCTCGATGCGCTGGTCGAGCGCGCACAGCCGGCCCTCGTCGAGCCGCTTGATCTCCATCTCCAGCTGAGGCCCCGTCGCCACATCGGTGAAGGCGTCCCCGCCCCACAGTGCCAGCGCTTCACGTAACTGCCGGGCGGCACCGGGGAAGTCGCCCCCGTCCATGGCCCGGTACCCCATGCCCGCGAGGCGGTCGAACTCGCGGACATCGCTGACGCCGTCACCGCTGGACAGCAGGTAACCGCCGGGTGTGGTCACCAGTACGTCCTTGGCGTTGCGCCGCCCGGCGTCGTCACCCCGCAGCAGGGCGGCCGAGATGCGCTCACGCAGCTGCAGCACGTACGTCTGCAAGGTGGTGCGGGCACTCCGGGGCGGGGTGGTGCCCCAGAGCTCCTCCATCAGGCAGGAGATGGGGACCACGCGGTCGGCGTGCAGGGCGAGCAGCGCCAGGACCTGCCGGGGCTTGGGGGCCGTGGGCGCGATGGAGAGTCCGTTCTCCTGCACCGCCAACGCGCCCAATACGTTGATGTCCACAGCGTCTCCCTGTTGGTGGATGCTGCCGCTCGCGGGGGCTGTCCCCACTACAGAACAATAAAAACAGGCCAGACGGTTTGTCAATTCAAAACCGCACAGACGGTTTCTCTTTCTGGGTCGACCCGGAGAATCCGGCTCGCGGACCACGCCTGTTTCCCCATATGTCAGTATCTAGCCTGGCGTTGGGGATGTTGAAGGTGCCGAGATCATTTACCCGGAGCGGCAATTTCATTGATCTTGAACGGCACTTGAACGGAAGGTGATCGTCCAGGGGGTGCCATAAACGGTCGGGTCGGTCTGTTTTATCTGCCCTGCTCCACCTCGGCCGGTACGACCGCTGCCGTGCCGTGCGGATGCAGCGTCGAGAGCAGTTCCGGCGGGGCCAGCCGGGGCAGCATCAGGTCCCAGTACTGGGACAGCATGTGGTGCGACACCCAGCTGGGGTCCTTGATGCCCAGCACCTCGAAGCCGATGGTCGCCGCCACGACGGCGGTCGAGGCGCTCGACACCGAGATCCCCTCGGCGAGCCCGCCCCCGGCCTCCGCCGCGCGGAACACCTGCTCGATCCAGTGCTGCCACTCCAGGCGCAGGTCCGGGGTCTCGTCGCACCGCTCGGTGGTGCCGACCAGTTCCAGACCGGCGCGGACCACCACGTCCTCCTCGATCGAGCGCATCAGCGCGTACGTCGCGTCGACGAGCCGTTGCAAGGGGGTGTCCTGCCGTTCGTCGGCCTCCCGGGTGATCTGCCGGACGGTCCCTGCCGCTTCCTCCTCCACGGCCTGTGCCAGCAGGTCCTTGTTCTTGAAGTGGAAGTGCAGCGCACCGTTGCTGACGCCGGCCCGCTTGCTGATGGCGCTGAGCGAGGACGGCCTGAAGCCTTCCTCGGAGAACGTCTCGGCAGCCGCTCGCATCAAGGACCTTCGCGTACGCGTGGCACGCTCCTGCTGCACCATCTCGTATCTCCTGGGTGAGGGAAGAGGACCGTGGCCGACCGCCGGTGGGCGGCCTCGGTGCCAACTCCCCGTTGTCACTGTGGGTTACTGCTCCGGGTGCGCGGTGGACGCCCGGTGCACGGTCCGGCGACCGGGCACCGGACCGTGCGGGGACTGCCTCTCGTTGTCCGTCCGGGCCTCACTGGGGCGGGTTCCCGTGCTTGCGCGAGGGCAGATCGGCGTGCTTGGTCCGCAGCATCGCGAGCGAGGCGATGAGCACCTCGCGGGTCTCGGCCGGGTCGATGACGTCGTCCACCAGCCCGCGCTCCGCGGCGTAGTAGGGGTGCATCAGCTCGGCCTTGTACTCCTTGACCATGCGCGCCCGCATGACCTCGGGTTCGTCGGCCGCGGCTATCTGTCTGCGGAAGATGACGTTGGCCGCGCCCTCGGCGCCCATCACCGCGATCTCGTTGGCCGGCCAGGCATACGTGAGGTCGGCGCCGATCGACTGCGAGTCCATGACGATGTACGCACCGCCGTACGCCTTCCGGAGCACCAGCGAGATCCGCGGCACGGTCGCGTTGCAGTACGCGTACAGGAGCTTGGCGCCGTGCCGGATGATCCCGCTGTGCTCCTGGTCGACCCCGGGCAGGAACCCGGGAACGTCGATCAGGGTGACGATCGGGATGTTGAAGGAGTCGCACATCTGCACGAAACCTGCGGCTTTTTCGCTCGCCTCGATGTCCAGTACCCCGGCCAGGACCTGCGGCTGACTGGCCACGATGCCCACGGCACGGCCGTCCATCCGGGCGAGCGCGCAGATGATGTTGCGGGCCCACCGCTCGTGGACCTCCAGGTACTCGCCGTCGTCGACGAGCTCCTCGATGACCTCGACCATGTCGTACGGGCGGCTGCCGTCGAGCGGCACCAGGTCGCGCAGTGCGTCGGTACGCCGGTCGGGCGCGTCGTCGCTCCGTACCACCGGCGGGTTCTCGCGGTTGTTGGCGGGCAACAAGGAGAGCAGGAAGCGGACTTCGGCGATGCAGGTCTCTTCGTCGTCGTACGCGAAGTGCGCCACGCCGGAGGTCTCGGCGTGCACGTCGGCGCCGCCGAGCCCGTTGTGGCTGATCTCCTCACCGGTGACGGCCTTCACCACGTCCGGACCCGTGATGAACATCTGCGAGGACTCCCGCACCATGAACACGAAGTCGGTGAGCGCCGGACTGTAGGCGGCGCCGCCCGCGCACGGGCCGAGCATCACCGAGATCTGCGGGATGACCCCGGACGCCTTGGTGTTGCGCTGGAAGATGCCGCCGTACCCGGCGAGCGCCGAGACACCCTCCTGGATACGGGCGCCCGCACCGTCGTTCAGCGACACCAGCGGCGCACCCGCCGAGATCGCCATGTCCATGATCTTGTGGATCTTCGTGGCGTGCGCCTCGCCCAGCGCGCCGCCGAAGATCCGGAAGTCGTGCGCATAGACGAAGACCGTCCGGCCGTCGACCGTGCCCCACCCGGTGATCACACCGTCCGTGTACGGCTTCTTCGCCTCCAGACCGAACCCCGTCGCCCGGTGCCTGCGCAGCTGCTCGACCTCCCTGAACGACCCTTCGTCGAGCAGCAGACCGATCCGCTCACGCGCCGTCAGCTTGCCCTTGGCGCGCTGCGCCTCGGTCGCCTTCTCGCTGGGACCGGCGAGGGCCCGGGCCCGGATCTCGTGCAACTCGGCCACCCGGCCGCGTACTTCGGTCGGTCCTGCTCCGCCCGAGAGGGAATCCATCGCCATGGCAATTCCCGTCCTTTCGTCGACGCGGATGCGGTGAGTCCTGGCCACCCGCTCAGATTAACAAACCGCGCACGCGGTTTGTAGATATGGGGTGCAGATACGTTCGGCCATCGGCCGGAGTGGACCCTGACCGATGGCCGAACAGAGGTGCCGGCTATCTCCAGCTGTGCGGCGCCTGGAAGGCGGCACTGCGGTCCCTGTGCGGCCAGCTCGCCGGGTCCTGTGCCGCCCCGGCGTTCTCCTGCTCCTGCTCCCTGCTGCGCGAAAGAAGCGTGAAGAGCGCGACCAGGGCGGCGAGTTCCTCGTCACTGGCCACCCCCGACTCCACGCGGACGACAGTTTCGGTGCCCTCGACACTGCTCACGGCATCCTCCTAGCCTCCCTGCCACGGTCGGGCGGAGCGCTCAAGGACTGCTCGCACCGGGGTCGAGAAGGCCTTGAAGTGCAAAGGGAGAAGCTCCGCGCTTCCCCTCGGGTCGCGGAGCTTCGACAGCGGCCTGTCGCGCGAGGTGGACCCGGTCGCCCTCGGGCCCTTCGTTCGGATCACGCCGGGCTCGCGGGGGGCCTGATCCAGACGAAAGGCCCTAACGGCCGGCTGCGGTCATCTCGGCCGCCTCTTCCAGCGGCTCCTCCATGCGGTCGGCGTCGAGTTCGCCCAGTTCGGCGATGACCCGGGCCCCACGGTCCGTACTGATCTCCAGCGTGGCCAGCACGGCGGGCACCGCGACGCTGGGCAGCAGGTGCTGGAGGAGGGAGACGACCCGCGTTTCGAGATCGGCCCGGTTGCTGAGGGCGTGGGAGTAGACCTGGACGCCGGTCCACGCGGCGGAAATGATCCAGGTCGTCTCGACAGGGTCCACGTGCGGCAGCAACTCGCCCTGCTTCTTGGCCTCTTCGATGATCTGCTGGGTGGCATGGATCCACAACGGGATCGCGCCCCCGTCGAAGAGGGTGAGCGCCTCCTGCCCCAGGGACAGTCGCGCTCCCGCGCTCACCAGCGGGTCCCGGCGCATCCGGTGGGCGAGCGCGAGCGCGGTGTCGACCAGCTCCTGCAGTTTGCAGGGCCGGGGCGGCACGGCGCTGATGTGCATCTGCTCCTCCAGGACGCCCTGCGCGAGCGCCTGCTTGGAGGGGAAGTGGAAGTACAGGGCCCCCTTGGTCACCTTGGCGCGCGCGAGGATTTCCCCGACCGTGGCCGCGTCGTAGCCGCATTCGTCGAATACGGAGGCCGCCGCCTCCAGGATGACGCGGCGCGTACGGATCGCGCGCTCTTGCTGTGCCACAGTCGCTCCTCCTGCCGTCGGTGCCTGGAGCAGAGTCCTCAGAGATCCTCTTTCCACCGGACCACTAGAAACAAAACCAGGTAGTCCGTATCTTACCAACTGGCCACCGACCTGGTTCTTGTAGCGTGCAAGCTTTCCGCGGGGGGATGTGTGACAAGGGCGACACGGTTGCTCATCGTCGGGAGCAGCGGCTTTGTCGGTGGGCACACCGTCCGTGCCGCCGCGCGGCACCCCCAGGTGGAGCTGCGTCTGGCGCGCCGTCAGAGGCGCTCCCCCGCTCCTGGTGAGCCCCGGCTGAAAACCGTCCATGCGGATCTCAACGCGCCCGAGACGCTGCACGGCCTCTGCGCGGACGTCGACGCACTGATTCACTGCGCGTCCGCCATCACGGGTTCCGAGGAGGAACTGCACCGGGTCAACGACCTGGGCACCCGGGCCCTGGTGGACGAGGCCGTCCGCTGTGGCGTGCGCCGCATCGTCTACGTCAGTACGGCTTCCGTGTACGGCAGGGGCACCTTCCGCGCCGCACGGGCGGCCGAGCTGACGCCCGCTCCCCTCTCCCCCACCAGTCGCACCCGCGCGGCAGCCGAGCGGCACGTCCTGGAATCAGGGGGCACGGTGCTGCGCCCCCACCTCGTCCACGGGCAGGGGGACCGCTGGATGATCCCCGGCACGGTGCAACTCCTGCGCGCCCTGCGCGGAAACGTGGCGGGCGCCGGCCTTCAGTCGCTCGTCCCGGTCACCGCACTGGCCGCGGCAGCCGTGGCCGCCGCACTCACCGCGGACGATCTGGCCGGCGCGCACCACGTCAGCCACCCGGACCCGGTGTCCGGGGCGCAGCTGACCGCCGCTGTGGCGGATCAAGTGGGCCTGCCGCAGGGCCCGTTGCTCGACCTCGCCGAGGCGCGGGCCCGCTTGGCGGACTCCCCGGTGGGCCTGCATCACCTCGCGATGCTGAGCACGGACCACTGGTTCGCGGACGAGGGACTGTGGGACCGCCTCGGCTGTGACCCGGGGCGGGGCTTCCTGGAAGATCTTCCGGACCAGGCGCCCTGGTACCGGGAGTTCCTGGGGCGCCCCTGACCGCTGCGCCGGGTCGCACCGGTCCGGGCAGACGCCGGGTCACACGGCGAGTTCGGCCCGCGCCATGGCCAGGACGGGCAGCTCCCGCAGGCCGTTGGCGATGAACGACGGGATCGGCCGCAGTGGTTCATCCGGCGCAGCGATCGTCAGGTCCGGGAACCGTGCGAACAGCTCGCGCAGCGCGATCTCCGCCTCCAGGCGGGCCAGCGGCGCCCCGATGCAGTAGTGCGCGCCGTGTCCGAAGGAGATGTTCTCCCGGCGGGTGGGCCGCAGGACGTCGAAGCGGTCGGCATCGGTTCCGTGCACAGCGGTGTCCCGTCCCGCACCGGCGTACGAAATCATGATCGCGTCGCCCTGAGGGATCACCACGTCGCCGACGGCCACGTCCTCCACCGCGTAGCGCAGGATCAGATTGGCGCCGGGGGCCTCCACCCGGAGGGTCTCCTCCACGGCGTCCGCCCACCCGGCCCGGCCCTCCCTGATGTGTGCGAGCTGTTCGGGGTGGTGCAGGAGAGAGGAGACGGCGTTGCCGATGAGGTTGACGGTGGGCTCGAACCCCGCCGTGAACAACAGGATGAGATTGTCGATCAGTTCCTTCTCACTGAGCCGGGCACCGTCGACATCGTCCCGCGCCGCGATCAACGCGCTCGTCACGTCGTCCGCCGGGTGGCGCCGCCTGAAGTCGATCAGCTCGGCCATGGTGGTGTACATGTCCAGCTGGTTCTGCTGCGCCTCCTCCAGCGACATCTCCGTCTTGAAGAAGCCGTCGGTGATACGGCGCAGGGGCTCCGCGGACTCCTCGGGGATGCCGAACAGGTCGAGCTGCACCTGGGTCTGGATCACCTGGGCGAAGTTCTCGCGCACGTCCCACGGCCGGGTCGGTGGCAGCTCGCCGATGCTGTCGAGCGTCCGTGCCGTGATCTCCTCGATCCTCGGCCGCATCATCTCGACGCGCCGTGCCGTGAAGGCGCTGGCGACCAGGCGGCGCAGCCGTCGGTGCTCGTCCCCGTACGCCGTGACCATGTTCTGCACCGAGACCCAGATCGCGAGCGGCCAGGTCTCCGCCGTCTCGCCCTTCTGCCACGCGGTCCAGTGCTGGTAGGCGTCCTTGGAGATCCGCGGGTCGACGAGGAGCTTCTTGACGAGGGTCTGGTCCGTGACGACCCAGGCCGGGACGCCGCCCGGCAGCAGCACCGTCGTCACCGCTCCCCGTGCCCGGAGAGCCCGTGCCTCACCGTGGATGTCCTGACCGGCCGGATCGATGGCGTAGGGGCACTGTTGACGAAGCATCGGAGTCTCCAGAGTGTCGTGGACTCAAAAAACCTGGCGGAGCAAGAACTGGCCGACCGTGCTGATCACGTCCTGTTACCCGGTAGACGCGTATCGGATAATAAAACCGCGTACCCGGTTTTCTCAAGTCATTCTCGATGAACGATCACCCACGTTCACATCCGCACCGCCCGACCCCTCCGGGGCGCGCGCGCATGCGCCGGAGCCATTGAGGGGCAAATGGCTTCAGAATCAGGCATATTGAAGCGAAGATCCGGAAGGAATCGCACCGTAAAGCGGAACGCGATCGTCTGGACGGCGGCCTCCTGGAGCGCCCTCCCCTCCGTCGGAACGTCGGCACCCCCGACCGTTCCCTCTGCCACGCTTGTGCGAATCGGCCGCATCCGACCGTCGAATCGCCTTGAAAATCAAACCGGTGGGTACGTATCTTATGGAGGGCACGGCGTCACAGCTCGGCTCACCTCTTCATCACTCGGCCTCTTGAGGAGACGTGTAATGACTCTGCTAACGCACGCGGAGATGCCCGGCACAGCCCGGGAGACCGCAGTCGGCACCGTCCCGGTCAAGGCTTACGAACTCCCCCGCCTGACCACCACAGTTCCGCGGGAGTACGTGCACCGCGCCTCGCACGCCGAGGTGTTCCTCACCCACTGCGAGAAGCTCGACGACACCTGCTTCCTTCTCGCCGGGCAGTGGCCCCGTGCCCACCCCTTCTTCACCAGCCTCGATGGAACGCTCCATGACCCGATGCAGGCTGCCGAAACGATCCGTCAGGTGGGGCTGCTGCTCGCCCACTCGGAATTCGGAGTGCCGCTCGGCCACAGCTTCCTGATGTGGGAGCAGTACTTCACCGCGTATCCGGCGCACATGGCCATCGGCTGCAGCCCCACCGACCTGACCATCACCGCGGTCTGCACCGACCTGCGGTGGAAGGGCAGCCGGCTGGCGGAGTTCAGCATGGAAGTGACGCTGGAGAGCGACTCCCGTACCGTCGCCGTCGGCGGCGGCCGGTTCACCTGCATCTCCCCCGGGACGTACCGCCGACTGCGCGGTGGGGCCGGTCCGGAGCCGACAGGCCCCCGTCCTGCCCCCGCACACCCGGCCAGTGTGGGGCGGGCCCGCGCCGCCGACGTGGTGCTCTCCCCCACCGCCACCCCGGGCCGCTGGCTCCTGAACCCGGATCCGCTCCACCCGATCCTGTTCGACCACAGTGGCGACCACATCCCCGGCATGGTCCTCGTGGAGGCGGCGCGGCAGGCGGCGTGCGGGCTGATCGCACCCACCGGGATGATCGCCGAGTCGGTGACCACGTCCTTCCACCAGTACGCCGAGTTCGACGCGCCCTGCTGGATCGAGGCCACGGTCGTGCCCGCGGACGAGTCCGACACCATGAGTATCAGCGTCGTCGGCAGACAGAGCGGCAACGAGGTGTTCCGTTCACTGCTGGCCTGCTCGCTCAACCTCTGAGCGCGGGCCCCACCCCCGAACCGGGCAGCACCTCTGCCCGTCGCGAGCCGGGCCTGATCGGACCGGAATCGACCGGACCGACCGGACCGAACGAACCGGTCCTAACGCAGGGGCAGTCCGCCTTCGGAGCGTTCGGTCTTGAGGCCCTTGCTGCCCGGAGCGAGGGTGCGCGGGTCAACGGCCTCGGCGGGGGCCCCACTTGAGTACAGACCGGCGGGTTCCGTGTCGCGGTCGTGCGGCAGCAGCCAGAACACGCGGCGCCGAAAGGTGCCGGAGGAGCGGGACGGCTTGGCCTGTGCCCCGAGGAGTGCGTAGCCGACCATGCGTCCGTCGCGGTGGTAGGCCGGTTTGCCGCGGCGCGTCGGCAGACGGTCGAGGCTCTGGCGTACGTAGTCGAGGTGCCGGGTGTCCTCCAGCCACACGAAACCGGCTTCGTGGAGGATCTCGTTCTCTGCGATGAGAGCGCTCATGTTGCCTCCTGGTCGGCGACCAGCCCGATGCCCGGGTAGTACTTCCGCTGGTTGGACAGGATCATCTGCTTGGGCGAAGCCAGCCCCACCATTTCGCGGACCCGGGCCGCGAAGGCGCGTGACGAGATGGCCGGGTTCCCCTCATTCTGGCACCACGCCCTGTACACCGCGTAGAGCCGGGCTTGTTCTGCCCGGAGATCGGGCTCAAAGCGACACGACTCGCTCAGAAAGCGTCCAGTGTGGTCTTCCGTCTCCGCGTATACGGTCGTGGCGGTGCGGACGCGCTCAGGTCCGGTGAGGTCCTTCCCCCCGCTCAGATAGCGACGGGCGCCCTGGATCAGCCAGTTGAGGATTCCGGGACCCTCCTCGGTGACGAGGAGGTCGGCCAGATTGTCGATCTTCCGGTGGTCGGAGACGATGCGCTCGAACGGGATCAGGCGTATGCGCCGCCAGAACGCGAAACCACCGGTGCCGACTTCCGGGCGGTGGTTGCCCAGTAACCAGAGCTTATGGGTCGGCTCGAAGCTGAAGAAGTCCTGGCGCATACGGCGGGCCTTGATCCGGTCGCCACCGGTCAGCAGCTTCACCCGCGCCTCGTCGAACCGGTCCCCCGGCTTGACCTCGCTGCACACGATGACGCGGCGGCCGTGCAGTTCGGCGAGATCCGTGGGGTGCCCCTCGTACGGGCGGGCCATCAGGAATCCGGGGGGCGCCGCGTCCGCGTAGTCGCCGATGAGTTTGATCAGGACGTCCAGGAGAACCGACTTGCCGTTCTTGCCGGAGCCGAAGAGGAACGGCATCACCTGCGCACCGACGTCCCCGGTGATGGAGTAGCCGAGCAGCAGGTGCAGGAAGCCGATCATCTCCGCGCCCTCGGGCCCCTCGCCGAAGGTGTCGGCCAGGAACCGGTCCCAGCGCGGCGTGGGCATCAGCTGCGGCGCCGCGGTGGTGGAGCGGGAGTGGAAGTCCTTGTCCGGCAAGGGTCTGCGCATCGTCCCGGTGCGCAGGTCGACGATGCCGGCCGGGGTGCACAGCGCGTACGGATCCGAGTCGAGGCGCGCCGCGTTCAGCACCATGCCGGGCGCGGACCTGGCCTGCGTGAGCATCGCGTTCATGCCGCTGGTACTCAGAGCGCGGCGGCGGTGCTGATGCAGTGCCGCCGTGGTGAACACGCCACGGGGGTCCGTGGTGGCCAGGGACTCCGCCAGGTCGCCCGCCGCCCACACCACGGTGTCGTCCTCGTCGATCTGCCAGCGGGTGGTGTCCCAGCGGAACCAGCCGAGCCCGGGGACGTGCCGGTAGTCGTTGGAGTAGAGCTTGACGAACAGTTTGGCGTTGCCGCGGTCGCTGAGGGTGTCGGGCAGCAGCCCCTCGGCGGTGGCCTGCCCCTCGTGCCAGGGCGGGCCGGGAGCAGGCTGCACCAGGATCTGCTCGGCGACGGCCCGCGCGTCGAACAGCGTGTTGTCGTCGCCGGTGATCACGACCGTCCCTCCAGCCGGAGAGGACGCAACTGGCCGGCGCCCAGGCCGCAGCGGATGATGGCCGAGTACCGCCGCTCCTGCCCGCAGCGGGCATGCTCGGCCGCTGTGTACAGGCACCGCTCCGCCTCCTCCGCATCGAGGAGACCGGCAGCCACCAGTCCCCCGGCGATGTACGCGGCACGGTTCAACTTCTCGGAGAACGCGGCCCCTTCCGCCACGGCGGCGCAGCCGGCCACCTCGGCGAGAGCCCCGCTCAGCACCCGGCCCGCAGCCGAACGGCCGCCGCCCGCGGCGATGACGGCCTGCCGGGCGCGCGGCGGCACGGGGCGGGGCGCGGTCAGGCGCGGGGAAGGCAGGTGCCCGGTGCGTTCGAGTTCGCAGGCCAGCCAGCCGGGCAGCGGCGCGGGCTCACGCGCGCGGCCCACGGGGGTGTAGACACCGGCCTCGGTCACGGTGCCCGGCGCGACGATGTACCCGCCGTGCGCCCGTACATCGACCTGCCAGGCCAGCGCGCGCCCGGTGCTCGAACCGGTCGAGCACCGCCACTTCTGGCCGTGGTGGGCCCGGTACCAGACGTGCAGACCTCCGGACGGGGTGCGTACCCGCAGGGTCCCCTCGTCGTCCGCGGGGCTGGTCTCGCCCCTGAGCGCGGCCAGGATCCCGATGGTGTGGAAGCCGTCGGCCAGGCCGGTCAGATCGATCCCGTCGGCGATCCTGATGCCGGGTAACAGCCGGTCCCTGTCGGGCAGTTCCTGTGCGTGCGCGTCGATGTCGACGACCACCAGGTCCGCGGGACCGCAGGCGATCCCGACACCTGCACCGGGGGCCGCCCTCCACCACTGCTCGATCCTGGCGCAGTCGAGGGTGGCGGCGCGAAATCCATGGCACCAGCGTCCCGCGGCGAGGCAGGCACACCCCTGATAGGTGTGTCCGGGCTCCCGGCACGCATCACAGTTGCCCGCAGGTGTCTTGCGTCCTGGTGCCAGCGGGTGAACAGGCCATCCGCGACTTGCGCACCAGCGGGCGATCACCGGCGCGCGGGAAGCGGGTTGGCCCGATTCACTGTCGAGGACGGACAGCTCAGAAGCCATGCACTTCCCCCTGTGAGCGACCGAAGCGACCGAACGACTGGCACAGAGTAGCGGGCACACGCGAACCAGGAGTCATGGAAAAACAAAAGATCCGGCGACCTGCTACACCTCAGCTACCGAGCAGAACGGGCCAGCGACCCACCCCCGGGAGCCGCTGCGCCGACAGCTCGGGTATGTGTCCAGCTCAGACCGAGTACCGCGCCTTCAAAGCGACTGAAGCGACTCACGTTCCCTATATATGACGCACACTCACTCACCCACTACTGACTCCATATACCCGGAGCTTGGATCACTTCAGTCGCTTTCCTGCCGTGAAAACCGGGCTGAACTGGGGTTTCTCTCCAGCGACCGAAGCTCTACCGCACTCCCCCGGTCACTTCCCGCCAGTCGCTCCCCCACCGTGCGGACCCGTCAGCTGCCGTCACCGGCCCTCTCTCAGCGACTCAAGCGACTCTGCAGCGGAGTTGGACCCGTCCGCGACACCGGCCGCCGTCGATGCCCAAGTGCGGAGCGCGCGGTTTACCGCGGTAAACCGGACCCCCGGAGTGACGCTGGTTTACCGCGGTAAACCGGACCCCGGGGGGTGACGCTGGTTTACCGCGGTAAACCAGCGTCACTGTCCCGTCTCGCCGAAGGTCGGCCGATCTCACCGAGGTCGACGGCCGTCCTGTTCGTCACATCGAAGTTCCTTCACCGCCAGGGACGTTCGGGTCGGGCCGCGTACCCTCGGCTCCGTGCCCCGTCATTCCAGGAGTCCCCGTCGGCTGGTTGCCGATGCGCGCCTGTACTTGTGGACGCTCCGCCACAGCCACAGCGTGGTGGACGGCAGCCGGTCCTGCTGCGAGACCCTGAGGCTGTACCCACAGCCGGCCGGCGCCAGCGGCCCACTGTGCATCGTCTTCGCCGAGGGCCCTGGCCGGTATGTCCCGGGCGGTTTTCCCCTGGGCTCCGGAGACGTGGGATACGTCCGGGGTGCCTCCCTGAACCTTCACGAACCCGGCGCCGTCCGCGCTCTGCTCGACGTGGCGTTGGCACGCGGGTGGCAGCCAGAGGTACGGCGGGTGGTGGAGATCGACGGCTGGTCCCTGCTGGAGGCGGCAGCCGCCGCGCAGGCCGGGACAGCCGACCCCGCGGACCCGGAAGATTGACACCGAGTGACTTCGTTGATTCTCGAATCAGGTTCCTGGGCGCTCGTCAGACTTCGTTGAGACTCGTCAAGCTTCAGCGCGACGGGACCTGCCGCCCTCCCCGCCGACGCTGGTTTACCGCGGTAAACCGCGCCCAGCCCCCATCACAGGCCCCGAACGGTCGAATCACCGGTCGAATCATGAGCGTCCGGGGCAAACCAACCCACGCTCATCTGCGATGATGCCCTCTGCCCGAAGTACCGGAACCCACGGGAAGCAAACGGAGCATCACATGCCGGCAAGCGTCTACGTCGTGTCCATCGACCCCCAGGCATCCACTGTCTGGTGGGCGAATCGGATCACCGATCTACCTTTCGACTTCTCCCAGGAGCACGAGACCCCGGAGAACCTGTCGCTCCTTCAGGAGACAGGTGCGCGGGTCCACGTGATCGCCAACCAGAAGGGCGGCGTCGGGAAGACCACGACGACCCTCAACCTGGGAGCCGTCGTCGCCGACGTGCTCAGGGCGAACAGGAACGGACTCCAGCACGTCTTCATCGACACCCCGGGCAGTCTCCAGGACGAGAACCTGCTCCTCGAAGCCCTGAAGTACGCGCACGATGTCATCGTGCCGGTTCCCCCGGAGGGCCTCGCCTTCGACCCGACCGCGCGCACGGTGAAGAAGGTGATCGAGCCCAGCGGGCTCCCCTTCAAGGTCGTCATCAACAACTGGGACCCACGCGACGGAACCGCCGACCTGGACGACACCAAGGCGTACATCGATGCGCAGGGTTGGCCCCGGGCGGAAGCCGTCGTCCGCCGGTACAAGGTCCACACCCGGGCGTCCGTCGAAGGACGCGTCGTCACGCAGTACCCGAAGAACCGGGTCGCCATGGAGGCCCGCGAAGACTTCTTCCGCCTGGCCCTCGAACTCGGTTACGGAGGTGGCGCGTGATGGCCGCAGGACGCAGGACGAGCCTCGCCTCGCTCGCCGGTCAGAAAGTCGACGACGTCCCGGGCAAGAGCGACCCGCTGCTGCTGACACTTCCGCTGCAGAAGCTGGTACCGACCCGCTTCAATCCCCGCCGCAACTTCGGTACGGACGAGGACCTCAGGGATTTCGGCCTCAAGCTCAAGAAGCGCCAGCTTCAGCCCGCCGTGGTCGTCTCCCGGCCCGGCTACCTCAAGCTCTGGCCGGAGGAAGAGGAACACGTCGGGGCAGTGCCGTACGTGATCGCCAACGGCGAGCGCCGCTTCCGCGGCTCCCTCGCGGCCGGGCTCACGACACTCAACGTCGTCCACAACGAGGACGTGGCCAACAGCCGGGCCGACTTCCTCGATGCCGTTCTCTCCGAGAACAACGACCGTGAGGATCTGGACCCGATCGAGCGGGCCATCGGTATCGAAATCATGGTGGCCGAACTCGGGGGAGCGGACCGGGTCGCGAACCACTACGGAAAGACGAAGGGCTGGGTGAGCCAACAGCGCAAGCTGCTCAAGCTCACGCCCGAGCTCCAGGCCTTCGTGAGCACCGGCGAGATCGCGATCCGGATCGGCAGGGAGCTCGCCGGGCTGCCGGCTGCCGAGCAATTCGCCGCCTGGGAGGACGAACAGAAGCGCCGACTGGCCGTCCAGAGCGCACCGCGCGCCCCGAGGTCCGCCAAGAAGCCGGACGAGGCCAGGACACCGGAGCAGCCGGCGGAGCGGTTTACCGCGGTAAACCAGCCGGGGTCGCAGGCGTCTCAGGCGGAGCGGTTTACCGCGGTAAACCAGCCGGAGCGGCAAGCGCCTCCGGTGGAGCGGTTTACCGCGGTAAACCGATCGGCGCTGCAGCCGTCCCAGGCCCAGCGGTTTACCGCGGTAAACCAGGACGAGCCGCAAGCGCCCGTCGCAGCCGGAGCCGTCAGGTCGCAGCGCCCGGAGGCTGCCGGGGAACTCGTTCCGGCAGTGCCCGCTCAGCAGCACGAGGAAGCCCCGCTGAGCGAGCTGCCGCTTGTCGCGTCGCCCGCCCAGGCCGTCGATGTTCTCGCCCGGATCTTCTCCCCGGCGGATCTCACGGCTGTCGCGGAACTGCTGCTCGACCGGATCGGGAGCGACCACGCCCTGTCTGCCGCTGCTGCTGCGGAGGCGTAGACAGGCTCCGCGAGGCCCTCACGGACAAGCGTGAGGGCCTCGCGGCCGGGGGAGTGGCGAGTACCTCGGGTCGGCCCGGAGCCCCCTCGGACATCCACCCGTACGCGATATGTACGGTAAACGTACGCAATCCGTACAGGGGTGCGGGATAGGCTGAGGGTCAGGAGGCTCCATGTCCGAGTTGTTCGACGCGGTCGACGCACTGGTCGCATCCGCGTCCCCGCTTCCGCCACCGGCCGAGCGGAAGCGGCTCCGTACCGCACACGGCCTGACCCTGGACCAGGTGGCCGGCGCGCTCAAGGTGCGCCGCGCGACCGTCAGCGGCTGGGAGAGCGGCAGGACGGAGCCGAGGCCCCCGGAGCGCGAGGCGTACGCGCGGCTGCTCGACAAACTCGCGGAGCTGTACCCGGTGCCCGCCCCCGGGCAGGGCACGGCGACACCCGAGATGCCCACCGCACCCGAGGCACCCGCGCCCGGGACGGCAGCGGAACCACGGACAACCCCGGTGTCGGACACCCAGGCCATGCCCACCCGACCGGCGCGCCAGAGCCCCACCCGCACCGTTCCGTCCCACCCGTCGGCCCCCGCGGCCCCCGCCAACCCGTCGACGTCGACGGCGACGGCGCCGTCACGCCGCCCGGCCGCGAAGAAGACCACCGCCAAGCCCGCTGAGGCGCAGGCCGCCTTCGACCCGCGCTTCGAGAGCGGCCCGCTGGCGGTCGTCGACATCGAGGACGGCAAGGTCCTCGCGTACTGCGTCGGCGGCCTGGTCCTGGACGTCCCCGCCAAGTCGGTCCCCGCCCTGGTCGAATGGACCCTGTCCGAAGCGAAGCTGGGCGCGCCCAAGCTCAGCGGTCCGGGCAAGGACGCCGACCCCCTGATCGTGCTGACCGAGGCCGCGTGCGAGCGCTACGGCCTGCCGCTCCGCCTCACCGAGGAAGAGCGTCTGTCCGGTCGGCTGCCGGAAGGCCACAAGGTCATCAAGCAGCTCGCGCGGGCCGAATGGCAGCTCACGAAGCGCGGTTTCGGACCCTGGGCAAGGATCTACCGCCCGGCCCAGGGCGCCGAGCGGATGTGCGTGCAGCTGTGCATCCCGTCCTGGGACGCGCTCGACGTCCGGCACTGGGGCGACGCCGGCCGGCTCCCCCCGGCCGAACTCGCCCGGATCCTCGGCACGTACGCGGCCCGGGTGATGACACCCCGCGGCTCCACCGCCGTGACCGGCCTGGAGCTGATGACCGCCCTGCACCCGCCGACCCGCGCGAGCGAGCCGGACGCCCACGGCAAGCGGCACAGCGAGTACAACCCCGGCTCCCTCGGGAAGGACCCGGTCGACCCCGCGCCGTGCGAGGCCCCCGACGGCCACCCGCTCCTCGCCGGCCTGCCCCGGTTCCACAAACGGGGCCCGGACGAGGTCCTGGTGGAGGAGGCGTACGACTGGGCGAGGCCGCTCACCGACGCGGAATGCCTCAAACGGCACCTGGTGGGCATCGACGTCAACATGGCCTTCGCCGCCGGAGCGAACGGCACGATCGTCGGCCTGGGCGCGCCGACACACGTCAGGAACCCGCGGTTCGACCCGAAGCTGCCCGGCGCCTGGCTGGTCGACCTCGGACACGTCGACCTGTCCCGCGTACTGATCGGCAAGGAGTGGCGGGACCTGCACGGCGACCTGCTGCCCAGCCCGTTCACACCGAAGGGGGAGCGGCCCGAGGGCCCGGCCTGGTACGCGACGCCGACGGTCGCGTACGCGGTGGAGCTCGGCTACGCCGTCGCACCGACCGAGGCGTACGTCCGGTACCGGAACGGCCGCTACCTGGACGGCTGGTACAACCGGCTGCGCGACGCCTACGTGGCGACGATGGCCGACCTGGGCGTCACCGGCGACCTCGCCCCGGCCGACTTCCTGGCCGCGATGGACGGCTACCGGCAGCGCGATCCCCAGCTGGCGATCGTCGTGTCGGCGGTGAAGGCCACCGTGAAGGGCGGCATCGGCAAGCTCCGCGAGCGCCCCCGCGGCGAGGGCTGGAAGCCGGGCCAGGCGTGGCGGGCGCTGTCCCGTCCGACCTGGCGCCCCGACATCCGGGCCGCGGTCATCTCCCGCACCCGCATCAACATGCACCGCAAGGTGCTCAAGCACGCGGCGGCGACGGGTCAGTACCCGGTCGCGATCCTCTCGGACTGCGCCGTGTACGCGGCCGACGGCCCGGGGCCGCTGGACTTCGTCCCGTACCGGGACGGCAAGCCCCTGCCCGGCGGCTGGCGGCTCGGGGTGAGCCCCGGGATGGTCAAGCACGAGGGCACCCAGACCACCCTGTGGGGCGAGGGCGTACGGGAGCAGTACGGCCAGGAGCTCAACCTCGCCCGGTACATCAAGGACGGCAGCGTCACCAACAAGGACGACGGGGAGTAGACCGCGATGAGCATGTTCGGGGACGGCCTGGACAAGGCGGTGGAGAAGGCGTTCACCCGCCCGATCCCGAAGTCGGCGGGTGCGCAGATGCGGTACCTGGTCAAGCAGTTGAAGGGGACGAAGGCGGTTGCCCGGATGCTGCGGGTGTCCCAGCGGACCGTGGAGCGGTACGTGAAGAACGAGATCAGGAAGCCCCGTCCGGATCTCGCCACGCGCCTGGAGACCGAGGTCAGGAAGCGGTGGCAGCCGCAGATCAGGGAGAAGGCCAGGCAGAAGGCGGCCACCACCGACGGCATCGTCGTCGACACCCGCGCCCGCCTCGGCTACACCGCCCCGATCGGCACCACCGACCAGGACCGGATCCGCCACCTCACCGTGGCCCTGCCCCCGCAGTACGCGGCCCGCCTCTTCGAGGCCCAGGCGCAGGGAGCCGGCGACCAGCAACTCCGGACGATCACCGCCGAAGCACTCAAGGACGTCTACTTCCAGGACGACGGCCGCCGCGCCGGAGACCTGGAGGAGGTGCGGTTCACCGACGTGGAACACATCGACTTCGACCTGTAGGCGCCGGTCGCTTCGGTCGCTGTCGGAGAGCCGCCCCCGCAGGACGGCACTCCGACGGCACTCCGACAGCACTCCGGCCGGACCACTCAGCACCACCCGGCAGCGGCCCGCCGCCGAAGTGCCGGTGGCCGACGTGTCAGAGGGTGGGCAGGTGATGGTCCAGCGTGGCGACGCTGGAGTAGATGCAAGTGCCGTTCTGGAGCGCGGAGATGAGCACTCGTACCCGTCCGGCCGAGTCGCTGGGGAGCGGGTCGACGTGGATCCAGCAGGGGGCGTCGAGTTCGGCGTAGCGGGAGAAGACGACGTCCATGGCCACGACCATCACCGGCCGCGGATGGGCGAACGCGTGTGCTGCCTGGCGCGTCGCCTCCAGCAGCAGCATTCCCGGAACGTGGTCGAGGGGGTGGTCGAACAGCACAGGATGGGTGAGGTCGACCCTCAACTGCATGAGGTTGGGGCTGTCCGTGGGGGAGAGGACCACATCTTCGAACCGTTCGCGGCCCACCTGCTGCGGGTTCATCGGCGGAGCCAGCGGGATCGCCCGAGCCTCGGCCAGGGCCACATCCGCGTACTGCTTGCGCAGGCGCTGGTAGATCGCCGGGGGCTGGTTGGAGAAGCTGGTCCGGGCCGTGCCCAGCTGTATTCCGTGCCGCATCAGGTCCACTTGCATGTTCATCGAGGCCAGTCGGCTGCCGCGGCGTACCACCTCGGTGCAGGAGATACGCATGCCCACCGGGGAGGGGGCCTTGGCCGCGATCATTGCCGCCGGGTTGAGCGTGTAGGCGAAGTGGCTCCACGCCTGGCGGTGCCCCAGGGGCACGTCGAAGGCGGTGTGGCACAGCAGCGGAATGGCCTGGCGGACCGATTCGGCCAGCAGAAGCGGGTCGTGCAGGCCGTGGGAGGGGCCGTAGAAGCTGTGCTGGTGCGGCCAGCGCGCCCCCACGCCGTAGACGTCGCTTCCGTTGGGCCGCCAGGCGGTGAGCAGGACTTCGGACCCGGCCACCTTGTGTACGTACTCGCGCGGAACCCTGGTGGTGCCGCGCGTCGGTATCCGGGCAGGTCCTGGCACTGTGATGGACATGAAGCTCCCCCTGGAACATCTGTTGAGGCGCGGCGCGGCGTTAGCCGCACCGGCAAACATAAAGAGTGTTCTTTTTTTTAGGGTCAAGAGAAGGTGAATGCCGGGTCATGCCTTGATAAAGGGTCGAGAGCGGGTGGAGGCTGAAATTGTCCGACTGTCGGGCGGTGTCGGCCTGTCCGGAGCGGATTGGTCCGGTCGTCCGACTTCTGGAGCGGGGGAGTGGCGATTCCCGGTTCGGACCGGATAACATAGAGATCGTTCTATTTTTTGGGAGAAGATGCGATGGGACAGCCGAAGCAGGAGCGAGCCGTACAGACCCGCGAGGTGATCCTGCACGCGGCAGCGGAGGTCTTCGACGAGTACGGCTTCGCCGGCGCGAGTATCACGAAGATCCTCAAGCGGGCCGGAGCGACAGCCGGGGCGATGTACTTCCACTTCGAGTCCAAAGAGGGCCTGGCCCGTGCCGTGATGAACGCCCAGCCGCAGACCATCGTGCCGTGGCTGGACTCGACCGGCCTGCAACGGCTGGTGGACATCACACTGATCTGGGCCCACCAGCTCCAGGTGGACCCGATGCTGCGGGCAGGTGTGCGGCTCACCGGCGAGCAGGCCACCTTCGGTATCCAGGACGCCGCCCCTTACACGGCCTGGATCGAGATCATGAAGCAGTGCCTGGATATCGCCGTCGAGAAGGGTGAACTCCTGCCGGGGGTGGGGCCCCAGGAGGTCGCCGAGTTCGTCGTCGAAGCCTGCACCGGCATGCAGACGGTCGCCGCGGTGGTGAGCGGACGCCGGGACCTTTCGGAGCGAGCGGTGCGCATGTGGCGGCTACTGCTGCCGGGAATCGCCGTACCGTCCGTCGTCGCCCACACCACGCTCGACCCGCAACGAGTGAAGGTGGCCGCCGTTGATGCCTCGGGTGCCGCACTGTCCTGAGCCCGGTACGCGGCGCCGAGCCGGGCGCGCACAGTGTCACCGGCACGCTGTCCCGACCGCCCCAGTGGGAGAGGGCACTTCGAGGCGGCGGTCTGCCGCCGCCTGTACCGTGACCGCGGTACCGACCGCGCGCCGGCAGTAGCAGCACCGGTGCACCGGAACCGCTTGACGACATGACACTCGCGGGGGCGACACGATGGAGCTCGATCACCTCAGACTTGCCGCGGTCAATATCGACGGCGTCCTGCTCAACGACACCTTCAGCCCGGTCATCCACCACTTCATCACCAGCCGCGGCGGCACCTACACGGCCGAGAGCGAGCGCGGCATCTTCTCGCAGCCGCAGCACATCGCCTTCCAGCGCCTCGCCGCCGCGGTCGGCTCCCGCGCCACCGTCGCGGAGATGCGCGAGGCGTACTTCGAGGAGCGCGCGCAGTACCTGGAGACACACCCCGTCACGCTCACCGACGGAGCGGTCGAACTGCTGCGGCGCTTGCGCGCCGCGGGTCTGAGGACTGTTTGTTACGGGGGGCTGGAGAAGGCCCACTTCGACAGGTTCCTGGGCGAGCACACGGCGTTGTTCGACGGGCCCGGTTACGTCTGCACCAACGACTTCCGTCCGGGCATCCACGAGATCACCACCGAGATCTTCGGTCTGCGCCACGACCAGGCCCTGTTCATCGACGACGTGGCGCGGGTGGCCGAGACCGCCAGGACGCTCGACGTGTCCTTCATCGGCCACCCCAGCACCTTCCGGCACAGCTTCCAGGCACAGCTGATGCGCGAAGCGGGCGCCCGGCACCTGGTGCGTTCGCTGCGGGCCGTCGATGACGAACTGCTGTGGGCGATCGATACGCAGGCCGCGACCGGCGCCGCGTGGCGATCTGACCCGGTCGCTCCGTGACGCCCTTGTCCAGGTTGGCTGTACGGCGCTCTGCCGTGCGGCGGTATCGGCATGTCTCTGAAGAGCGCGCCCTGCGCTCTGTGTGAGGTGGGGGAGCGCACCAACTACGACGCCGCTGCTCCCGGGCAGCGGCGTCCGGCTGAAAAAAAAGGGGATGGGCAATGAGCAGTGAGCAGTCCATGTTGACCGGCAAGGTCGCCATGATCACGGGTGCTTCCAGCGGGATCGGCGCAGCCGCGGCCCAGTTGTTCGCCCAAGAGGGAGCGGCCGTGGTCCTGATGGCGCGGCGGGAGGAGCGCTTACGGGACCTCGCCGAGAAGATCCGGGCCGAGGGTGGACGGGCGTTGGCCGTGGCAGGAGACGTGGCGCTGTCGGAAGACGTCGAGCGCGTCGTGGGCGCGGGCGTCGAGGCCTTCGGTCACCTGGACACAGCGTTCAACAACGCGGGCTGGGCCTCGTCCGGGACCGCACTGCACGAGATCGGCGACGAGGTCTACGACCGCACCATGGACACCAACGTGAGGGGGGTGTGGAACTGCCTCCGTCATCAGATACCCGTGATGCTGGAGTCCGGCCGCGGGGGAGCGGTCGTGAACACCTCCAGCGTCGCCGGACTGCAGGCCACCGGCGCCTCGGCCGCCTATGTGGCCGCCAAGCATGCGGTGATCGGTCTGACAAAGGCCGCTGCGGCGGAATACGGCCTGCGGGGCATCCGGGTCAACGCCCTCGTGGTGGGAAGCACCCTCACCGAGATGATGCAGACCGTCCTGGCGGAATCACCGGCGCTGGAGGAGAGCTTCGTGGCCCGTGCTGTACAGAAGCGGATGGCTGCTCCGCTGGAAGTGGCGCAGGCTGCGGCGTGGTTGTGCAGCGACCGCTCGTCCTATGTCACCGGAACGTCCATGGCGGTGGACGGCGGGGTGACCGCCGCGTGACGCGTCCCTACGCATTCCGGTCCCCGGGCGTTCCGGCCCGATGAACTCCGGCCCGATGAACTCCGGCCCGATGAACTCGGCCCGGGGAACTCGGCCCGGGGAACTCCGGTCAGGCGCTGTTCCTGAGGCATTGCTCCGCAGGGGCGGCGAGTCGGCTGTAGGCGTACGCGGCGGAGATCAGCGTCATGTGATGGTGCCAGCCCGGAAACGAACGACCCTCGAAGTTGAGCAGCCCGAAGTCGTCCCGCAGGCTCCGGACGGCGCCGTCGGTGAGGGCGGGCAGCGCGGTGAGGGCGAGCAGTTCGTCCGGGCGGCGGCGCAGCGCGTTGGTGATCCACAGCCGTGCGGGGCGCCCGGCTGCTGCCGTACCGGTGAACAGGCGGAGAGAGGACTGGGCTGACTGGGCTGTCCGGCTGCTGCTCGGCGCCGTCCGGCTGCGGAGCTCCGGAGCGCCCGCGAGCCGGACCAGCCCCGAGCGCATGCCCACCGGGCGTGGCAGAGGACCGGACGGGCGCACGGTGGTGGTGTGCACAGCGGGACTTCGGTCCAGGCCGCGGAAGTGCCGGGCAGGCACCGCGGTGAACTCCGGACCGTAAGCGGATGGGCGTCCGTCCGGGGCGCAGGGCAGGACGGCGAGCGAGTCAGGCACCGCCAGGACGAACTCCTGCCTCCGCCTGCTCAGTTCATGGAGGAGCGAGGGGAGCTGCGGGCAGCCGGGGATGTTCGCCACGAGCGGCGGAACGGCACATGAGGTGCGTGCGGCCAGGGAGTCGGCCATCTCAAGGATGTGTGCCCCCAGCGAGCGGTCGCTGACGGAGTCGGGAATACGGGTGCGCAGCCGCAGGCGGGCGTCCCCGGACCAACGCTCGGGCAGGAGCAGACGCCAGTCGACGGGGATCGCCGATCCTGCGGTGGCGAGTCCTCCAGCAGAAAGTCTTCCAGCCGAATGCCCTCCGGCGGAAAGTCCTCCGGCGGTGAGGAAGAGACCCACGCCTGCCTGGCAACTGACGGTACGTCCGCTCTCCGGTACGAAACGACGGTGCACGCCCACGGAGTGCTGCCCCCGCTTGGGCTGCACCGACAGGCCCACCGTCCAGGCTCGCACCCCCGTCTGCGCCCCCGTCTGCTGTTCGGTCCAGCGGGCCAGCGCGGCCCGGACGGGATCCCACTCCCAGGGACTGGAGTTGACGAACTGCTGCAGCGACTGCGCCGCGGTGGGGGAGTCGGACACGGCCCGGGCGAGGCGGCGCACCGACTTCCTGCCCGGTGCGGTGAGCAGCCCCCGCAGATAAGTGAGGGCCCACCGGCGCTGGTCGGCCCGCGGCAGGTGCCCGAAGAGGTCCTCGGCGTACGAGGAGATTCGTTCGGGGCCCCGAGCTGCCTGAAATGTTCCGTGTGCGGACATGGTGGTTCCTTCCTGGTTCCGGTCCCGCGGCGGCGCACTCACCCCAGAACAATACAGAACGATCGCTTTCTTTCTTTCCTGGATGGCGGTTCCACCTGCAACGTTCAAGCCATCGGGGGGCACGCCGGTGCATCTTCGGCAAGTCGGCGTTGTGGCGCGTCCGGTCGCGGGTTCACCCTTGCGGTCTCACCGACCGGGCCGGTCGGCGGAGGGGGCCGGGCGGCGTGGACGACTGCACCGACCCGAAGTCGCGCTGCTGTCAAGGCAGTTGCTGTCAGCCACGGCCGCCGGCGCACATCCCGAGGAGGGCAAGGGTGAAGCAGGAGAGAGCGGCACGTACGCGCAGAGTGCTCGTCCAGGCCGCCGCGGAGGAACTCGACCGCAACGGCTACGAGGGAACCTCACTTGTCCGGATCTGTAGGACTGCTGAGGTGTCCATGGGGGCCCTGACCTTCCATTTCTCCACCAAGAGCCAGGTGGCCGACGAGGTGCAGGCGCAGGGTCGCGCCATCACCGGCGCGCTGGTCGCGCAGGTGGTCACGTCTCAGGTCTCGCCCCAGGTCACGGCGCTGCGCGCGGTGATGGAGCTGATCGTCGGTCTCGCGGCGCTGTTGGAGCGGAATGTCACCGTGCGCTCGGCCGCGCGGCTCTCGCGAGAGCGTCCCGGCGAAGCTGCCTGCTGGGGCTCGGCCTGGCTGCCCGCAGTACGTGAACTGCTGGAACAGGCATGGAGGGACGGGGAACTCCACCCGGCCGCGCACCCCCGGACCCTTGAGGCTCTCGTCGCCTACCTGATGACAGGAGCCGAGGCCCACATCCGCGAACGCGTCGAGGCGAGCGTCCGTGACGGGGCCGGAGCGCGGGAGCCCGGACTCCTCGATGCGGGCTCTCAACTGAAGCAGATCTGGCAGCTGTTCCTGCAGGGCGCCGGGCCTGCTCGCTGAGCTTCCCCCGGTAGGCCCTCGGTAGGTCTGGGCAGCTCGTCGGGTCCGCCAGATCCCTTTACAGCGGGTTCCCTTTCGGCCAGATAACAAACCGAACATTCCGTATTGTCTCTGTTGGGCGCAGGACCCTGAGTACTTCAGCCTGATGCTGCGGCCGTTCTCCCGGATCCTCAAGATCCAGTGTCTACGGTGTCCGAAATCCGGGTCGGGGCCCGTTGAGCGCACGGACCCCGACCCGGCCACCCCGACGATCCGTCAGATCGCGAAGTGCGGCCGGAGTATCAGCCGCGGTTGTCCGCCACCTCCAGCGTGAGGGGGTGGGTGGCCAGCGGGGTCACCTGGAGGTCCGCATACGGACGGATGGGCAGGGAGGCCAACACCGCTTCCAGAGCATCCGCATCCGCGGCCGACCAGATGCCGACGTTGCCGCGCTGACCGGGCATCCGCCAGATGTGCTTGAGCACGCCCGTGGCCATGAGTTCATGCGCGTGTGCGTGCTCGCGCTTGACGACCTCGTCGCGTTCCTCGGCCGGCAGGTCGTACACGCGGGAACCGTCGAGATGGATCATGAAGTCCATGGAAATCCTCCTTGAATGAGTGGTGTGCCGTGCCGTGTGGTGGGACGGCATCACTGTGGCTGCGGTTCGTTCCTCGGAGCGGGCTCCGCGGCGGCCGGGTGGTGATGGCCGGCGGGCAGGAAGCGGATCACGCCCAGCGTCGTGACCACCAGGACCGCGGCCCCGATGACCAGGCTGATGCGCATGCCTGTCATGAAGTGGGCCGAGTCGGCGATCAGGGCGCCCAGGAGGGCCACGCCGATGGCCCCGCCGAACTGGCGGGCCGCGCTGAGGACTCCGGAAGCCAGACCGGCCCTCTCGTGCGGGACCGACTCCAGCATCGCCGTCGTCAGGGGCGGGATCGCCAGGCCTCCGCCGATGCCCAGCGGGACAAGCAGCACCAGGAGCAGAGGAGTGGGGGTGTCCTGGGAGACGAAGAGCAGGCCCAGGATGCCCAACGTCTGGATGATCTGGCCGAGAACCAACGGGAAGCGCGGCCCGTGGCGGTTGGTCAGCTTGCCGGCCAGGAGGTTGACCCCTGTGGTGAAGGCCGTCATCGGAATGAACATCAGGCCTGCCATCAGGGCCGAGGCACCACGGTGTTCCTGGAAGAAGATCGTGAAGACGAAGACCAGGCCGTAGTAGCCCAGGTTCAGGGCGAGACCCGCGCTGGTGCACACGGCCACCGCGGGATTGCGGAACAAGGTCAGCGGCACTGCCGGATTGCGCTGGCGGGACTCGGTCAGCAGGAACGCGACTGCGGCGATGACGGCGACCGCGAAGCCCACGATGGTGACCGGGTCCGTCCAGCCGTGGGAGCCTCCGTTGATCACTGCGAACACCAGAGCCGCCAGGGCCAGGACTGCCGTCACCTGGCCTGCCGGGTCCATCGGGGCCTGCCCGCGCGAGGACCGGGGGGCGCGGAGCATTCCGATCAGGGCGACGATGCCGACGGGGATGTTGATGAAGAAGATCCAGCGCCAGCCGAGCCCGGTCGTGAGTGCGCCACCGACGACCGGGCCCGCAGCGACCGCCGCGCCGCCGCCCGCCGTCCACCACGCGATTCCGCGGGCGCGCTTGGCCGGGTCGTCGTAGGCCTGGCGGACCAGAGCGAGCGAGGCGGGCATCATCACTGCCGCCCCCGCGCCCTGGAGCGCCCGCGCGAAGATGAGCACGCCGAGGTTGGGCGCAAGCCCGCACAGCGCGGACATCAGGGTGAAGACCGACAGACCGATCGAGAAAGCGCGGCTCGCGCCGATCCGGTCCGAGATCGCTCCCGCCGACAGCAACAGCGCCGCGAAGAGCAGAGTGTACGCCGTCACCACCCACTGCAGCGCCGACACCTGGCCGTCCCACTGCTCACCGATGCTCGGCAGGGCGACGTTGACCACCGTCGTGTCCAACGTGATCACGAAGAACGCCAGACAGGCCACGCGAACCGTGGCGTCAGGGCTCAACCTCGGCCGCGTATCAGCCGCCATGGACCCGGAGGGAGAGCTACGTGCTGAATCGACGGCAGGTCGCCTGCTCACAGCGTCCTTCCGAAGTGGGCCTCCACCGAGTCCAGTGCCGACATCACTGTCGATTCCTGGTCGTAGAAATCAAACTGGGAGCCGGTCGTCCACTGCAGTTCCTTGGGTGCCCTCAGCCCATCGTGGAAGCGACGGGCGCCGTCCGGGATGGCGGCGTCCGGGCTGTGCAGCATGAAGGTGGGTGCCGTGCACTGAGCGGCGACCGAGATGGGGTCGAAGGTCAGCCACTGCGGCCAGCTCATGACGGCGAACCGGTTGCGCCACTCGGGGACAGCCCCTCGATCGGCATACAGGTAGTAGTCGAACGGCCCGTACATCGCGGCGCGTTCGTCGGTGTCGCTTGCCGCGGGGATGTAGTCGACCTCACCCGTCGACTCGTACTTGTCCCGGGCTGCCTCGCCCAGGGCCATCCGCTCACGAACGCCTTCCGGGCCGCCGTAGATGTCCGGGACCAGCGTTCGGTCGTGCAGCCACGGAGCCACCATGGCAACGGAGCGGATCTCCGGATTCCGTGAGGCGGCGACCGCGACATATCCGGAGCCGGCGCAGATACCGAGGGCGCCGATCCGGGAAGAGTCCACGTCCGGGCGGGACTTCAGGTAGTCGACAGCGCTGACGATGTCCGCGATCTTACGTTCCGGCGATTCGAAGTCCTGCGGATCGCCCTTCGATCCGCCGTACCCGCGGAAGTCGAAAGCGAGCGTGGTCAGTCCTCGGGCGGCGAGCCCGGCCGCGTACCGCCCGGCCATCTGTTCCTTGACAGTGGTCCACGAGCCGACCACGACCACTGCGGGAGAGGCATCCCCGGCCGGCTGCGAAGCAGGTCGGTAGAGGTCGCCGACGAGGTCGACACCTTCGCTGGGGAGTGCCACCCCCTCGACACGCACATCACCGTTGGGGTTCATGGGTCTCCCTTCAAGGTCCTGCCGACGCGCTTGAATGCGCTCCACGTGTCATCATAACCAAGCGATTTGACTAACTGTCAAGTTATGAGTCATTTAGCTTGATCGAATATGACAGACACATTGACATCCTGTCCGCGGCGCAGTCATTCTCGGTCGATCACCGAACAAGGAGTCGACGATGACGCAGGATCAACTCGCCCCGCCACGAGACGCCCAGTCAGTAGGGCGCTACTTCTTGGACCAGATCGGCAGTGGGCGGCTCGAAGCCGCGTTCGCCTGCCTGGCCGACGATGTGGTGATGGAGATGCCGTTCGCACCCCCGGGCAGCCCGACCCGGCTGGAAGGTGCCGATGCGCTGCGCAGCCTCTACACGGGGGTGGTCGACGCGGCCCTGTCGGTCGAGCTCCCGGTGAGCACCACTCGGCCGTTCGCCGACCCCGAGTGGGCACTGGTCGAGTACACGGGCCGGATCCTGCAGCCGGGCGGTCATGAGTACACGAACGTCTACCACGGTCTGTTCCGGGTCGTGGACGGGCGGATAAAGCTCTTCCGGGAGCTCTACGACACCTACCGGTTCGCGGAGCAAGTGCCCCTGGAGGCACGTCGGGCCATGTTTCCGACCACCGACGAGGGGTGAGCGGGATGTCCACGACCGCCCCCCGCGCTCTTGGTGTGGGCGTCCCGCTTTCCGGAGCCTGGGCGACACCCTCCACCCAGGTACGGATCGCCCGGCAGGCCGAGGAGCTCGGCTACCAGTCCCTGTGGACCTTCACCCGCCTGCTCTTCCCGATGCAGAGCAACGATGCCGAATGGTCGTCCGACTTCCAGCCGGCCTTCCACTACGGCGTGGCAGAGCCGCTCATCACCCTGGGATACCTGGCCGGCTGCACCGAGCGGATCCGGCTGGGTGTCTCGGTGCTCAACGCCCCGTTCTTCGCGCCCGCGGTTCTGGCCAAGCAGCTCATCCAGCTCGACCGGGTATCGGGCGGACGGCTCGACGCCGGGCTGGCTCAGGGCTGGTCCGAGGAGGAGTTCCGGGCCGTCGGCCTGCCGATGGAACGGCGAGTGGCCCGCACGTTGGAGTACGTGGAGGTGCTCCGCCGGATGTGGGAGCAGGACCAGGCGGAGTTCCAGGGCGAGTTCACCGAGCTGCCCCGGACCCTGGTCCGCCCTCGCCCGGTCCAACCGGTCTTCCCCCTGCTGCTCGGTGGCTCCACCGAGAAGGCCTGGACGCGTGCGGGGCGCCTGGCCCAGGGCTGGGTCAGCCCGGGTTTCGTCGCCGTGCCGGAGGTCGCCGCTGCCGCGTCCGGGGTCCGCGCAGCCGCCGAACGCGCCGGACGTTCCCCTGACGGGCTGCGCATCGTCGTACGCGCCACCGTCTTCCTCGGCACCGAACCCGGTTCCGGGCGCAGCCTCTTCCACGGTTCGGTTGCTCAGATTCGCTCTGACATCGAGCAGATGCACGATGCCGGGGCCACCGAGGTCTTCCTCGACTTCAACTTCGACCCGCGGATCGTCGGCCCTCGAGCAGACCCTGCCGGCTCCCTCGCCCTGGTCGAGGAAGCACTGGGCGAACTCGCTCCGGTCGCGCTCCCCGCCGCGCGCTGAGGGAGCGCCGGATCCTGCCACCCGTGCTGCCCGAGAGGGCTTGTTCCTCCGTACGCGAAGAGATTCAGCACACGAAGAAACTGGAGACACCATGATCCACGCGATTTCGCGTCTGGTCGCGGGTTGCCGTCCCGACGGCACCTCGGTGGTCGAGGCGAACGGGCCGGTCGCCCCCGTGACCGTGGGTGCGCTGCCTGGCGTCGAGTTCTACCAGGTCTGGGGGCGCAACGATGCCCCCGCGAGAGGCGACGGCGGCACTGAAGCAGCCTTCGTGCCCTACTTCCCCGGGGACACCGGGACCCGCTTCGTGATACTGCGCTGGCCCCCGGAGACCGGACGCGGCCCGGAGGGCGATCCCGACTTGCTCTCCGCCGAGGTGGAAGAGGTCTTCCCCGGGCTGCTCAAGGCTCTGGCCCCGGACGACAAGGGGCACCATGCGACGGACACCGTGGACATGTCGATCATCCTGGAGGGGGAGCTCTGGCTCCAGCTGGAAGACGGCTCCGAGACCCGTCTGACGCCCGGCAGTTGCGTCGTCCTGCGCGGCAACCGGCATGCCTGGTTCAACCGCAGCACCGAACCGGCCGTCATGGCCAGCGTCTTCATCGGTGCCCAGGACACTCTCAGCGAGCAGCTTCGCTGACCCGGTCGGCGGAGGCGGGGAGGCCGGGGAGCCCCGCATCGTTCAGCGCCTGCCGGTAGGCGGCGATGGACTCGGCGGTGTACCCGTACTGCTGCCAGATGTCCGCGATCCGGCGCCACACGGCAGCCGACGGACGGGCCGGGGGCAGTTGGCGAAGCTGCGCCGCCGCAGCGCGGAGCGTCTCCTGTGCTTGCCGGCTCTCGCCCATGCCGAACTGGGCGTGAGCCAGTACGGCACGCGCCTCGACCGACTCCCGGCGCGGCTCGTCGCGCAACAGCTCCAGCGCCCTGGACGCATGTTCCTGAGCTTCGGCCGCCTGGTTCAGCCGCAGGTGTGCCTCCGCGAGATTGCTCTGGGCCGACGCCTGTTCGGCTGCCGTGCCGACCTCCACCAGCTGAGCCTGCGACTGTTCGAGCAGCTGACGGGCTTGTTCAGGGTCACCGGGGTCGGAGCAGAGCAGCAGCATCCCGTAGACACCGCAGAGCAGTGCGTGGTGGCGCACGTGATCGCTCTCGGCCAACAACGCGCGTGCGCGTTCTGCCAGAGCCAGGGCCTCGTCGATCTGGCCCTGGGACTTTGCCACGAGGGCGGCGTTCCAGAAGGTCTCCCGCTGTGCGGTCCGGCCTCCGTGACCGTCGGCGATCCTGATCAGGCGTTCGGCCACGAGGCGGGCCTTGGCCAGGTCGCTGCGGGCCCGGTAGCAGCTGACCAGCACTGCTCCGAGCTGAATGTGGTCGTCCGTGGCCTCGAGGCCGAACTGGTCGAGGCGGCGCAGCGCCCGCTCTCCGATCTCGACGCTGAGGACCTGGTCGCCGAGGGCCTGGTGGCAGCGGCAGAGCGCCGTGGCCAGCTGGGTCCATTCCGCTGAGCCGGCGACGCACCGGGGATCCTCGTACAGCATGGTGAGGGCTTGGGCCGCGGCCTCCAGCCTGCCGAGCTGCTCCAGGGCGAGCGCTTGGCCGAGGCGGGCTCGGCGCACGGTGGCCTCGGGCAGGACGGGACCGGAGGCGAGGATCTCGCTGAAGGCCTGCAGCGCCTCCCTGTTCTCACCGTTGTGCAGGGCGAGGTCGGCGAACGCGGCCTTGAGCTCCAACTCGCGTGTCCGTGTGCCGTCCTGACCCGTGAGCAGATAGCTGGGGGTGCATCCGAGGCGCTCGGCCAGGAGCGTCACGACAGCCGCCGAAGGAGTTCGCTTGCCCGACTCGATCAGCGAGATGTAGCTCACCGAGACGTCGTCGCTGGCGAGGTCCTGTTGCTTGAGACCACGAGCACGACGGAGCTCCCTCAGCCGCCGTCCGGTGCCTTCACCGTCTTCGGCAGTGCTGTCCACAGTGTCTCCTCGGTCCTGCTGATGTGCTCTCGGCGGGGTGATGGAAAATTTACAGGATATTTGACAACTGCGGCCATCTCCGGTGAAAGAAGTCACAGCTTCTGCTCTGCACCAGCCGGGACGACAGCGGAGGCGCAGCGACTTCAGAATGTACGAAGTCCTGTCTCACGGTCTTCCCTCCGCCTTGGCTATGGTCACAGCGAGTGACAGCGACGGCATGCGGGTTCGAGGCAGGGGAGTGAGGCATGTTCCGACCGGTGCGGCGTGCGGCCTTCTTCGACCTCGCCCATCCAGAACGCCCTCCGCACGAGGACGTGGCCCTGCAAGCCGCGCTCGAAGGCCACCGGGCCAAGGGGGACCTTGTCGTCATGGTCGTGGACTCTCTGCGGCCGTTCCCTCGGACGCTGCCCGCCGAGGGAATTCTTCTGCGGCTTTCGCCGTCGGCTACCCGCGACATGGACAAGTGCACGACGGTCGTCGAAGCCATGGCCCGCCTGTGCATCGATCCGGTCAGTTGCTTCGGCTACGGAGACCTGTGCACCGGGACAGGGTTGCTCGGCGTCGTCGGAAATCCGCGCGTCATCGCCTGTAGCGCGGACAGCCGACGGCTTGCTCAGGAGTTGAGCTGGCCCGTGATCATGACGCCTTCCACCGTCTGAGGGGACGGCCCGGCGCGGATGCCGCTCCGCCCGACCGGCCGTGTTTCCCGGGTGTTCGGGCGGAGCGGCCGGTGCAGGAGTCCTGTCAATGTCCACGGACCTCAGGAAGTCGCCATGCATGTGCAGCAACCCGCTCGGTCGTCCCGAACACGCGTCGATCTGCTCACCAAGGAATTCCCTCCGGAGGTATACGGAGGGGCCGGTGTCCATGCCGCAGAACTCGCGGCAGAACTCCGCAGTCTTGTCGACCTGCACGTGCGCTGCTTCGGTGCGCCGCGCGACGCGCAGAACGTGACCGCCTACCCGGACCCCGTGCTGCCGGGAGAGCAGAACCCCGCCCTGCGCGCGCTCGGGGTGAATGTCGAGATGGCCGCGGGGTGCGCGGGAGCAGACCTTGTCCACAGCCACACCTGGTACGCCAACGGGGCGGGCCGGCTCGCGCAGGTGCTGTACGGCATCCCCCATGTCGCCACCACCCACAGCCTCGAACCGCTGCGCCCCTGGAAGGCCGAACAGCTGGGCGGCGGCTACGCGTTGTCGTCCCTGGTGGAGCGTTCGGCACTGGAGAGCGCCGATGCGCTGATCGCCGTGTCGCACGGCATGCGTCGGGACATCCTTCGCGTATATCCCGATGTGGATCCCGAGCGGGTCCACGTGGTCCACAACGGCATCGACACCCGGGCCTACCGCCCCGACCACGGCACGGCCGCGCTGGTGCGGCACGGGGTGGACCCCGATCGGCCCATCGTCCTCTTCGTCGGCCGCGTCACCCGTCAGAAGGGTCTGCCGCAGCTGCTGCGTGCGGCCTTCGAGTTGGATCCCCGTGCCCAGCTCGTGCTGTGCTGCGGGCAACCCGACACGGCCGAGATCGGAGCCGAGACCGAGGCGCTGGTCGACGAACTGCGCCGGGTGCGGGACGGAGTCGTCCGTATCGACGGGATGCTCGATCGGGCCGTCCTCCTGCAGTTCCTCACCCACGCTTCCGTCTTCGTCTGCCCGTCCCTGTACGAACCGATGGGCATCGTGAACCTGGAGGCCATGGCCTGCGGCACAGCGGTCGTGGCCACTGCGACGGGCGGCATCCCGGAGGTCGTGGCGGACGGTGAGACGGGCCTTCTGGTGCCCATCGAGCAGGAGCAGGACGGCAGCGGCACGCCCCTGGACCCCCGGCGCTTCGCCTCCGACCTCGCAGCCGCGATGAATCAGCTCCTCGCCGATCCGGACCATGCCTCCCGGCTCGGCGCGGCCGGCCTCGCGCGGGCGCAGAAGGAATTCGGCTGGGACGTGGCGGCGGAGCGGGCGCATGCCGTCTACCGCTCGGTGCTGGATCGCTGACCGCACAGGCTTCGCGCCCCGACCTCATGATGTCTATTTGATCTCTTTGACCGGACCACCACTGCTGCCGCTACCTTCGCAGACATGTCTCAAACGACTTCCGCGCAAGATGTAGAAGGCGTCCCGGAGCATTCGAGGTCCACGCACGACAACAGCACGCTGTTCGAGGACGAGGCAACGGAATCCGCGGGGCCTGCCGCGTTGTCCGTGGATCCCGCTACGAAAAGCGAATCCAGGGTCACGACTCTGGAATTGTTCTTCGATCTCGCGTTCGTATTCAACTTCACGCAGCTCGCCCGGGTGCTCAGCCGGGACATGACGCTGCACGGAGTTATTCAAGTACTTCTGATTTTCTGGCTCCTGTGGTGGATGTACGGCGGATACGCGTGGCTCACCAACCACCTTCCGCCCCAACGCAGGCACCACCGGGTCCTGCTGCTGCTCGGCATGGCCTCCTTTCTGGTCATCGGCCTGGCCACGCCCAACGCGTTCGACGGGGACGGCGTCGCGTTCGGCATCGGCTACCTGCTGATCGTCACCGTGCATGCCGCCCTCTTCGCGTTGGGCGGCACCGGAGCGGCCCGCAACATGCTGCGCATCGCCCCGTTCCACACGGTGGGCGCGCTCCTCATCATCGGCGCCGGCTTCCTCGACGGATGGGCCATGTACGCGCTGTGGACCTCGGCCGTCGCGTTGGAGATCGTCGCGCCGGTGCTGACGGGCGTCTCGGGCTTCGAGCTGAAGCCGGGCCACTTCGTGGAACGGCACGGACTGCTCATGATCATCGCGCTCGGCGACTCGTTCCTGGCGCTCGGCATCGGCACCGACGGCGGTCAGGCGGGGCCGTCGGTCGTGACCACGGCGGTCCTCATCTTCGTCATCCCGGCCGGTCTGTGGTGGGTGTACTTCGACGAGTCCGAGAAGGCCTCGCGGGCCGAACTCGCCCTGGAGCGGCAGGACGCGGTGCAACGTTCGCGGCTGGCACTCGCCGCGTTCTTCTACGCCCACGTACCGATGCTGCTCGGACTGATCCTGATCGCGGCGGCCGTCAAGAAGACCATCGTGCACCCCTACGATCCACTGGCCATGGCCCCGTCCGTCGCGCTGGCCTGTGGTGTGGCGCTGTACCTCGGCGGTATCGCCTGGTTCCACGGAATCCTGAAGATCGGCCCACAGCGTTTCCACTTCACCGCCTCACTGTTCGCCGTACTGGCAATTCCGGTGGGGCACTTCGGGACGGCAGTGGCCGAAGTCGTAGTGCTTGGCGCCCTCATCGGCGCTGCCCTGCTCAGCGACCATCGCTGGACCTTGAAAATGGCACATCTCTATCACTGAAAGAAGAAAAATCCATGAGTTCTGTGGCCGACCGCCTCGACGTCATCGAGACCTGCACCCGCATGGGCTGGTACATCGACCAGCGCGAGTGGGACGCGCTGAACGATGTCTTCAGCGACGAGATCATGCTCGACTACACCAGCCTCAATGGCGGCGAGCCGGGTCCCGTGTCCAAGAAGGACCTGATCGGTGCCTGGTCCGGGCTGCTCGGCCAGTTCGCCGCCACCCAGCACCTGCTCAGCAACTTCCTGGTCGACGTACAGGGCGACAGCGCCGTCACGACCGCGATGTTCCAGGCGACGCACCGCATGCCCAACGAGCACGGCGGTCCGCTGTGGACGCTCGCCGGCACCTACCGCATCGACCTGGAGCGGACGTCTGACGGCTGGCGGATCAACGCCATCGTGATGACGGCCACCTGGGCCGACGGAAATCAGCATCTGTTCGCCCGCGCCGCCGAACAGGCTCAGTCCGCCGATTCCTGAGCGGCGATCTCAGGAAGTCGACCACCTGTTTCTTGCTGGCTCCCGAGTATCTCGCTCAGGATTCCCATGGGATTCCTTCCATTTCTAGGAGATTTCATGAGCAACGCCACGGAAGAAACCAGGAAAGTCGTACAGCGGTGGTTCGACGCACTGACATCGGGCGACTTCGAAACCGCCCTCGACACACTCGCCGAGGACGTCGAGTGGATCAACTACACGCCGGTGCCCGGCTACAACGACGACATGAAGTGGATCGGCAGTTACCGCGGCCGTGAGGCTGTCCTCGAGACCCTGAAGATCTTCACCGGGGCCGTGGACGTCCGCCTGGAGAAGCTGGTGCGCCTGGTCGTCGACGGCGACCAGGCCGCCGGGGTCATCCACGAGATGTCCACCGTGCGGGGCACCGGCGTCGAGTTCGAGATCGAGTTCATCCAGTGGCTGACGGTCCGCGACGGCAAGATCACCCGCTGGAAGTCCTACACGGACCCGTCGCAGATCATCCGGGCCCTGCGGGGCGACGCTTCGGGGCAGGAGGCCGCCTGATGAGCTCCGAGCTGATCACCGCAGTACGCGCCCGGGACGCCGCACGCGTCTCCGAACTGCTGGCAGCCGGCGCCGACGCGCGCCACCGCGAGTCCGCCACCGGGCTGACCGCCCTGATGATCGCGGCCGGGCATGCGGACGCTCCCACCGTCCAGGCCCTGATCGACGGCGGTGCCGACGTCCTGACCGCCGACACCCGGGCCGGCGCGACCGCGCTGCACAAGGCCTGCCAGGGCGGCAGCCTCGAGGTGGTGAAGGCTCTCGTCGAAGCGGGTGCCTTCGTGGACGCAGTGGCGCCCACCACCGGACACACCGCCCTGATGGACGCGCTCTGGTACAAGTACCCGGACATCGCCGAGTACTTGCTGACGCAGGGCACCGCACTCCAGGTCTACACGCACTACGGCTTCTCGCTCGAGCAGCACTTCGCGTACGAACTGAACGTCAACACGTTCGGCAAGGACCGGCTGCTCAAGGCCGAGGAGCACCTCAACTCCCGTCGGGCGGGCGACGAGCGCGCGGTGGCCGGCCAGGAGCTGATGGCGGCGACCGCGGAGGGCGACACCGACCGGGTGCGCAAGCTGCTCGCTGCCGGCGCCGAGGTCGACGAGCGTTCCCCCAACCTGAGCGGCTTCAACGACAGCCACACGCCGCTGCTGGTGGCCTGCCGCGACGGTCACGACGAGATCGTGCGCCTGCTGCTCGCGGCCGGGGCGGACGTGAACGCCGTCGAGCCCACGTTCGGCGCGGTGCCGCTGCACAAGGCCGTCTACAACGGCCACGCCGGCATCACCGCCGATCTGGTCCGCCAGGACGGTATCGACCTCGACTTCCAGGGCGCGACCAATGGCTACAGCCCGCTGCACGACGCGCTGTGGCACGGCTACGAGGACTGCGCGCGCACGCTCGTGGAGGCCGGCGCCCGGCTCGATCTCCTCGGCCACGACGGCAAGACGCCGCTCGACCTCGCCGTCGAGGTCTTCGGGGCCGATCACGCGCTGAGTGAACTGATCCGCTCCCGCGGCGCCCGCTGACCGCCCACTCCCCATCTCCCAACAGCCTTCCACGGAAGCGGAGTTGAAGCATGCTTTTCTACGTTCAGATGAAATGGAAGCACGAAGGGCGCATCACCCTCGACGAGCTGTGGGAGCTCGAGCAGGACGAAGCGGTCCACGCCCAGGAGACGGTGGACTCCGGCTTCTGCGTGGGCATCTGGAAGGTCGCCGCGCAGAAGCGCGTCATAGCCATCATCGAATCACCGGATGCCGAGGAGCTCGACCGCACCGCGCTCGGCCGGCTCCCCATGCGGGAGTACCTGGAGTTCGAGACCGTCTGGCCGCTGCGCGATTACCTCGGCTTCGCCGAGGACGTCAAGCAGCGCTACAAGGTCTGACCGCAGCGAGGAGTCCGAAGACGTGAACCGGCAACGCAACCGCACCGCCCTCGTCACGGGCGCGAGCCGCGGCATCGGTCTCGAGACCGTCCGGCAGCTCGATCGGGCCGGCCTCGACGTCGTGCTGGCCGCGCGCGATCTCACGCGCGGTCGAGCGGCTGCGCGTGGGCTCGACAGCCCGCGCATCCGGGTGGAGGAGCTGGATGTCACCGACGCCGAGAGCGTCGAGGCATGCGCGCAGCGGCTGGCCGACGACGGGATCGAATGCGACGTCCTGGTCAACAACGCCGGAATCTACCCGACCGTCTCGTACTTCTCGCTCGACGAGGACACCATGCGCCGAGCCCTGGACACGAACCTCATGGGAGCGTTCCGCACCTGCCAGGCGTTCTGCCCCGGCATGGCGCAGCGCGGCTACGGCCGGGTGGTGAACGTCTCCTCCGGGCTCGGCGCCCTCACCGGCAACGTGCCGTCCCCGGCTGCCTACGGCATCTCCAAGGCAGCGCTCAACGCGCTGACCCTGGTGGTGTCCGCCGCGGTGCCGGCGAGCGTCAAGGTCAACGCGGCCTGTCCGGGCTGGGTCCGTACGGACATGGGGGGCCGCGGGGCGCCGACCGGTGTCGAGGAGGGCGCCGACACCGTGAGCTGGCTGGCGCGCCTGCCCGACTCCGGGCCCACCGGGGGGTTCTTCCGCAACCGCAGAAGGATCGACTGGTGAGCGCGGCCCGCATCGCGGCCGTTGCCGCCGTCCTGGTGGCCGTCGTCGTGCTCGCCGTGACGGTCGTGACCGGCGACCACGTCCGCGTCGCGGCGAAGGAAGCCGTCCGCGACACCCCCGACGAGCACGACCCGGCGGCCCTGACCGCGCTGGAACCGGCCGTGCGCGGCTACGTCGACGCCGTCGACTCCCGCGACGTGAACGCACTGGTGGCCGTCTTCGCGCCGCAGGCCACCGTCAACGACACCGGGCGCAGCTTCCACGGCCGGGCAGCGATCAGGGACTGGGCCCGCGACGAGGTCAACGGCGGCAGACTCACCGTTCTGAAGAACACCCCGAAGACCAACGGCACGACGCTGCTCGTGCGCTTCGCACCCCAGGGCGTCGGCGGTTTCGAGGCCGACTACGAGTTCGATCTGCGCGACGGCCGCATTGCCAGGCTCGACCTCCGGTACGCCTGACCGCGCCTTCGGTTTCTCCTTCCGTCCTCTTCCCAAGGAGTGGCTCTCCCATGAGTACCGCCACCGCGTCGGCACCCGGCGAGACGCGCAACAAGCTCGCCCTGGGCGCCCTAGGACTGGGCGCTTTCGTCATCGGCACCGCCGAGCTGGTCATCGTCGGCGTCCTCAATCTCATCGCCGACGATCTGGACGTCTCACTGAGCACGGCGGGCCTGCTGGTCACCGCCTACGCGCTCGGCATCTCCATCGGCGGCCCGATCGTCACGGCGGCGACCATCAAGGTGTCGCGCCACACCCTCCTGTGCGCAGCGCTCGCCGTCTTCGTCCTCGGCAACCTCGCCGCGGTCTTCGCCGGGCTCTTCGGCCTGCTGGTCGTCGCGCGCGTACTCTGCGGTGCCCTGCACGGCCTGTTCCTGGGCGCGGCCTCCGCCGTCGCCACGGGTCTGGTCGCGCCCGAGCACCGCGGTCAGGCCGTCGGCCTGGTCTTCGGCGGCATCTCTGTGTCGACGGTGCTCGGTGTGCCGCTCGGTACCCTGCTGGGCCAGAACCTCGGCTGGCAGGCCACGTTCGCCGGCGTGGCCGTCCTCGGCCTCGCCGCCTTCGTCGTGATCATGATCTGGGTGCCGTCGGTCAGGGGCAGAGGTTCGGGCGGCCTGGCCTCCCAGGCCCAGCACGCCTTCCACCCCCGGGTGTTGGCCATGCTGGGTTCCGAAGTGCTGCTCATGGGATCGCAGTTCATCGCCTTCACGTATCTGGCGGCGTTCTTGGAGGACGTCACCGGCATCAAGGGCGCCATGGTGAGCGTCTTCCTGATGATCTTCGGTGTGTTCAGCGCTGTCGGCACCTTCGCGGGCGGGCGCCTCGCCGACATCAACGCCTCGCGGACCCTGCTCGTCGGCAACGGCGTACTCATCGTGGGTCTGCTCGGCCTGTACTTCTTCCGCGACAGCCCGCCGCTGGTCGGTGTGGCCCTGGCGCTCTGGGGCATCGTCGGTTTCGGTGTCACCCCGGCGCTCCAGCTGCGCGTCATCTCGCTGGCCGGGGAGGGCGCCGATCTCGCCGCCACCCTGGGCGCGTCCGCCGCGAACGTAGGTGTCGCCTCCGGCGCCGCGATCGGCGGCTGGGCCCTGACCGCCTTCGGCATCGACGACGTCCCGCTGATCGCACTGGTCTTCGCCGTCATCGCGCTGCCCGTGGTCTGGGCCACCCGGTTCCTCAAGGTGCCTGGCGTCCAGGCCCCGGCGGCCGGCTCCGCGCCGGCTGCCGCGAGCGACAACACACCCGTCTCCACCGGAGGCTGACCTTCGGGACCGAAGCCCGTTGCCGCAGCGCCTCAGGGCGCCGCGGCAACGGGCTTCGTCGTTCGGACACCGCTCAACCGGGCCACCGGGAACGGCAGGCCGAGGGGGAACCGAAGGACAGGGGCGAGCCGGTTGATGCTCTCCGAGTCGAACGGGACGACCCACAACTGGTCCTTCTTCCAGAGCAGGCCGTCCGCGGACGTCGGTACGTGCGGACGTCGGTACGTGATGACGAGGTTCCGCTCGGCAGGAAGGCCTTCGCTCCGGCCCCGGGAGGCGGCCGGTCCCGGTCACGACATCATTCGGATGCCGCGCCCGTGGGCTCCGGCTCGGCCGGCCGGGGTGCCAGGGGCCGCCGTCCGGGACTCGCGGCGGGGTACTCCTTGCCGCGCCACAGGAAGATCCGCTGGGCGATCGGCTCCGTGAAACGGGCCGCAAGGGGACCCATGACGACGAGGAGCAGAACGTACGCGGTGGCCAACGGCCCCAGAGAGGGATCCACGGCACCGGCGGAGACCGCGAGCCCGGCGATCACGATGGAGAACTCGCCCCGCGCGACCAGGGCGCCGCCGGCCCGCCACCGCCCCCGCTCCGCAATGCCTCCGCGCTTCGCGGCCCAGTACCCGGTTCCGATCTTCGTCAGGGCGGTGAGCACCGCCAACGCGAGTGCGGGCAGCAGCACCGACGGGATGGTGCTGGGATCGGTGCTCAGACCGAAGAACACGAAGAACACGGCGGCGAAGAGATCCCGTAGCGGCATCAGCAGGTGATGGGTGTTCTCGGCCACCTCGCCCGACAGGGCGATACCCACGAGGAACGCCCCCACCGCCGCCGACACCTGCAGCTGCTGGGCCACACCGGAGACGAGCAGCGTCGTGCCCAGGACGACGAGCAACAGCTTCTCCGGGTCGTCGCTGGACACGAAGCGCGAGATGACCCGCCCGTAGCGCACCGCGACGAGCAGGACAGTACTGACCGCCGCGAGTGCGATGCCCAGGGTCACACCCCCTGCCAGCCAGCCCGAACCGGCCAGCACCGCCGTCAGGATCGGCAGGTAGAGCGCCATGGCCAGGTCTTCGAGCACGAGGATGCCGAGGACGACCGGGCTCTCCCGATTGCCGAGCCGGCCCAGGTCGCCGAGCACCTTCGCGATGACGCCGGACGACGAGACCCAGGTGACGCCCGCGAGCACCACGGCGGCCACCGGCCCCCAGCCGAGCAGCAGAGCCGCGGCGGCTCCGGGGACCGCGTTGAGCACGAAGTCGACCGCTCCCGCCGGGGCCTGGGTCTTGAGGTGACCGACGAGATCGCCCGCCGTGTACTCCAGACCGAGCATCAGGAGCAGCAGCACCACACCGATCTCGGCACCGACCTCGATGAACTCCTCGCTGCCGCCCAGCGGGACGATGCCGCCGGCGCCGAACAGCAGTCCCGCCAGCAGATAGAGCGGGATCGGAGAGAACCTGAGGCGTACGGCGAAGCGGCCGAGCAGGCCGAGCACCAGCACGATCGCCCCGAACTCGATCAGAAAGACCGCGGAGTGCACGTGATCAGCCCCGCTCGAGGATCTCGTGGGCGCCGTCCACGCCTTCCCGCGTCCCGATGACGATCACGATGTCGCCCGAGAGCAGGCGGAAGTCGGGTCCGGGCGAGGGGATCGCGTGGGACCGGCGCATGACAGCGACGATGGAGGCCCCGGTGTCGGTGCGCATCCTCGTCTCTCCCAGGGTGCGCCCGTTCCAGTACGAGGGGCCGGTGATGGTGACCTGCTCGGCCAGCAGTCCGAAGTCGCTGGTGTGCAGCAGGTTCGGGCTGTTGTGACTGGGCAGCAGGGCGTCGGCGAGGGACAGGGCCTCGGCCCCGGTCAACGGCAGCGAGAGGCCGCAGGAGTCCGGGTCGTCGTCGTGGTGCACGTTCAGGGTGCGGGTGCGGTCGCGGTGCGCGATCACCGACAGCGTGTCGTGCCGCCGCGTGGTGAGCTCGTACTGCACCCCGATGCCGGGCAACGGGGTGGTCCTCAGACGGGGAGCGGGCATGGTGTCTCCTTCGGCTGCGTCATTGCTTGCGGAACCACACAGCGCCCAGCGGCGGCAGGACGACGCTCGCGCTGGCCGGCAGCCCTTGCCGGGCCTCGGGAACGGCGTGGATGCGCCCGGGGTTGGTGACCCCGGAGCCGCCGTACTGCGCCGCGTCCGTGTTGAGCACCTCGGTCCAGTGCCCCGGCTCCGGCAGCGCCAGGCGGAAGTCGTGCCGGACCGTGGGCTGGAAGTGGAAGACGCACACCAGCGACTCGCCCCCCTCGCCGTACCGCACGAAGGAGTAGACGTTGTCCTCGGCCGCGTCCGCGTCGATCCAGCGAAAACCCTCCGGCCGGGTGTCGAGGCTCCACAGCGCGGGGTCGTCGAGGTAGGTGCGGTTGAGGTCGCGCACCAGGTCGCGCACGGCCGCGTGCGCGTCGTGCCGCAGGACGGACCAGTCGGGGCCGCGCTCGTGGGACCACTCGGTGTCCTGGGCGAACTCCTGGCCCATGAAGAGGAGTTGCTTGCCGGGGAAGGCCCACATGAAGGAGAGGAAGGCACGCAGGTTGGCCAGTTGCTGCCAGCGGTCCCCGGGCATCTTGGTGAGCAGCGAGCCCTTGCCGTGCACGACTTCGTCATGGCTGATCGGCAGGGTGTAGTTCTCCGCGTACGCGTACACCATCGGGAACGTCATGGAGTGGTGGCGGTACTGCCGGTGCACCGGGTCCTCGGCCATGTACGACAGCGAGTCGTGCATCCAGCCCATGTTCCACTTCAGGGTGAAGCCGAGCCCGCCCTGGTCGGTGCGCCGGGTGACGCCGTCCCAGGCCGTGGACTCCTCCGCGATGGTCAGGACACCGGGGCAGCGCCGGGGCACCGTGGCGTTCATCTCCTGGAGGAACTCCACCGCTTCCAGGTTCTCGCGGCCTCCGTACACGTTCGGCAGCCATGCGCCGTCGGGGCGTGAGTAGTCGAGGTAGAGCATGGAGGCGACGGCATCGACGCGCAGGCCGTCGATGTGGAACTCCTCGCACCAGTACACCGCGTTCGCGACGAGGAAGTTGCGCACCTCGTTCCGCCCGTAGTCGAAGACGAGCGTCCCCCAGTCGGGGTGCTCCCCGCGGCGCGGATCCGGGTGTTCGTACAGAGTGGTCCCGTCGAAGCGGGCCAGGGCCCACTCGTCCTTGGGGAAGTGGGCGGGGACCCAGTCCACGATGACGCCTATGCCCGCCCTGTGCAGCGCGTCGACGAGGGCCCGGAAGTCGTCGGGGCTCCCGAGGCCTGCCGCCGGGGCGTAGTACGAGGACACCTGATAGCCCCAGGAGCCCCCGAAGGGATGCTCCGCCACCGGCATGAGCTCGACATGGGTGAAGCCCAACGCCTTGACGTAGGCGGGCAGTTCGACCGCGAGCTCGCGGTAGCCGAGGCCGGGACGCCACGATCCCAGGTGCACCTCGTAGACGCTCATCGCGGACCGGTCCGCGGTGCATTCGCCGCGCCGGGCCGTCCAGTCGTCGTCACCCCAGTCGTGACGGGAGCGGAAGACGATGGAGGCAGTGCCCGGAGCCGCCTCGGCCGAGGCGGCCAAGGGGTCCGCCTTCTGAATCCAGCGGCCGTCCGGGGTGAGGATCTCGTACTTGTACCGGCAGCCCTCGCCGACGCCGGGGACGAACAGCTCCCACACCCCGCTCGCGCCGAGTGAGCGCATCGGGTGGGTCCTGCCGTCCCAGTGGTTGAAGTCGCCGACCACGCGCACGGCCCGCGCGTTCGGGGCCCACACGGCGAACGCCGTACCGGCGGACGTGCCCCAGCCGGACTCGTGCTCGCACACCCGCGCTCCGAGCACCTGCCACAGCTGCTCGTGCCGGCCCTCGTGAATCAGGTGCAGGTCGAGTTCACCGAGGGTGGGCAGGAAGCGGTAGGGATCGTCGTAGTCGAAGAGGTCGGCGCCGTAGCGGACGCGCACCCGGTAGTCGGGAACGGCCGTGCCCGCCAGCCTGCCCGCGAACACCCCCTCGCCCTGGTGCTCCAGCTCGCCCAGCGGCTCGCCCGACGACGTGGTCAGCCACACCTGGTCGGCGAGCGGCCTCAGCACCCGCACGGTCGTGGCCCCGGCGGACCGGTGCGGGCCGAGCAGCGCGTGCGGATCGCTGAGCTCTCCCGTGGTGAGCCGCTTGAGACGGGTGGCGGGCAGGGCCGTTGGAAGCTGTGCGGTCGTCACGACTGAGAAGTCCCGTCCGTGAGAATGTGGGCCACTCGATGGTGCGGATCGAGGCGTACGTAGTTGTCGCGGCCCCAGCGGTAGCTCTCGCCGGACAGGGCGTCGCGTACCTCGAAGGTCTCCGAGCGCTCCAGGCCGAGGGCGGGCAGATCGACGGTGACCGTCGCCTCGCGCGTTTCGTGCGGGTCGAGATTGAGCACGACGAGGACCCAGTCGCCCCCGGCGGCACGCTTGGAGAAGCACATCACCGCGTCGTTGTCGGTGCGGTGGAAGCGAAGGTTGCGCAGCTGGTGCAGGGCCGGATGGGTGCGCCTGATGTCGTTGAGCGCGCGGATCAGGGGGGTCAGGGAGTTGCCCGCGGTCTCCGCGCCCGCCCAGTCGCGAGGACGCAGCTGGAACTTCTCGGAGTCCAGGTACTCCTCGCTCCCGGGTCCCATGGGCACGTTCTCGTACAGCTCGTACCCGGCGTACACGCCCCACGCCGGACCGGCCATGGCGGCGAGTACCGCACGAACCGCGAAGGCCGCCCGGCCGCCGTACTGGAGGTAGGCGTTGAGGATGTCGGGTGTGTTGACGAAGAGATTGGGCCGCAGGTAGGCCGAGCTCTCCTCGCCGCCGAGGCCGGCCAGTTCGGAGAGATAGCTCTCCACCTCGTCCTTGGAGTTGCGCCAGGTGAAGTACGTGTACGACTGGTGGAACCCCGCGCGTGCCAGGGCGTGCAGCATGGCCGGGCGGGTGAACGCCTCGGCGAGGAAGAGGACATCGGGGTCGCTCGCGTGCACCGCTTCGATCAGCCGTTCCCAGAATGCGACGGGCTTGGTGTGCGGATTGTCGACGCGGAAGATCCGTACGCCGTGGTCCATCCAGTGCCGCAGCACGCGCAGGCACTCCGTGTGCAGCCCGTCCGGATCGGTGTCGAAGTCGATCGGGTAGATGTCCTGGTACTTCTTCGGCGGGTTCTCGGCGAACGCGATCGAGCCGTCGGCCCGGTGGCGGAACCACTCCGGGTGCTGTGCGACCCACGGATGGTCGGGGGAGCACTGGAGGGCGAAGTCCAGGGCCACTTCGAGGCCCAGTTCACCGGCGCGCGCCACGAAGTGGTCGAAGTCCTCCAGCGTGCCCAGGTCCGGGTGGATCGCGTCGTGTCCGCCCGCGGCCGATCCGATCGCCCAGGGCGATCCGGGATCGTGCGGGCCCGCTTCGAGCGCGTTGCCGGCGCCCTTGCGGTGGGTGGTGCCGATCGGGTGGACCGGTGGCAGATAGACCACGTCGAAGCCCATGTCCGCCACGGCTTCCAGCCGCTTGGCCGCGGTCCGCAGCGTGCCCGGCCGCGGTGGCTCCACCACACCGTTCACCGCCCCGGTGACGACGGCCCCCTCGGACCGGGGGAAGAACTCGTACCACGCGCCGTACAGCGCCCGTTCCCGGTCCACCCGCAGCGGCAGTTCCGGCGAGCGGGTGAGCAGCCTGTGCAGCGGGTGGGCGGCGAGCAGGGCGGTCACGGGGGAACCGGTGACCGCGGCGAGCCGCCCCTGCGCGTCGAGGCGCTCGTCGCGCAGCATCCCGGCTCCCCAGGCCAGCTGCTCCGCAGCGTCGGCCGGGGCCGCTCCGGCCGCCTGCTCCAAGAGCAACGCGCCTTCCTCCAGGACCAGTTCGGACTCGGACCCGGCCGGAATCTTGATTTCCGCGACCTGGCACCACGTTGCCCAGGGGTCCGTCCACGCTTCCACCCGGTAGGTCCACTCGCCCTCCCGTGCGGCGCTGACCCACGCGGTGTAGCGGTCCGTCCCGGGGGCCGTGAGGCGCATCGGGATCCGGTCGCCCGCATGGCCGTGGGGGTCGGTGAGCACCACACCGGCGCCGACCGCGTCATGTCCTTCCAGGAAGACGGTGGCCGAGACCTCGAACTCTTCCCCGGGTACGGCGCGGGCGGGGGTGCGGGCGCCGTCCACCCGGGGCGACACGTCCACGACAGGGATACGGCCCACACCCGGCCCGGACCCCTGTCGGCCGGTCGGTCCGCCGGTCGGTGGTGCGGCGGTCGGGCGCGACGTCGCATCGCGCTGCATGAGCTTGCCCTCCATAGTGCTCGTGCCTCCTTGCACCGGGGTGCGGTTGCGGATGATTAGGTGCTCGGTGGTGCGAGCGGTTCGCGTCGGTCAGCGCCGGATCGCGGTGGTCCCGTTGCTGACTTCGGAGATGATCCGGCGGTATCCCGACACCAGCGGATGCTGCGGATACGCCTTGGAGAACACCCGTTCCCCTGCGAGCGACGCCATCTCGGGTGCGTACGGCAGCACCGTGGTGATGCGGGTGTTGTACGCGGTCTCGACCTTGCCGCGCAGCCGGTCGCCGACGGCACCGTCGGGCGCCATGTTCACGGCAATGCTCATGGCTCCGAACCCGAGCCGGCTCGCCAGTGCCATCGTCTCCTTGGCACCCGCGAGGTCCAGGCGGTCCGCCCGGGTCACGACGACGAGCGCGTCCGAACTCGCCATCGCGGTCACGGTCTCGTTGTTGAACCCCGCGTGCGTGTCGAGCAGCAGAACGTCGAGGGCCAGGGTGTCGATGAGCCGGTCGAAGCCCTCGCGCAGCAGGCCCACGTCGTAGCCGAGGCCCATGATTTCACTGACCCCCGTGGCCTGGCTCCTGGCCGGAACCAGGAAGAACCCGTCGTGCCCGGCGCTCTGGTCGACGGCGTACGCCGCCTCCTCGATCTCGCAGTGGCCGATGAGGTAGTCGGTGAGCGAACGCCGCGCGGGGACCACCACGTCGTCGAACATGACGTCCAGAGCAGGCGTCTGAATGTCGGTATCCACCAGAGCGACCCGCAGGCCCGAGGAGGCCAGCAGCAACCCGAGGTTGGCGGCCGTGCTGGATTTGCCGGTGCCCCCTCGGTAGGAGTGCACCGTGATGATCTGCGACATATTCTCCACCTGACGGTTTCTGGGAGTTGGCGCGTCGGCCGGTGATCGGCCCGGTCAGTCGGCGCCCCCGGTCGGTGCCTGCCAGTGCACGGCCAGCATCGTGATGTCGTCGGACTGTTCGGCCAGGCCTACGAAATCGCTGAGCGCGCCGTCCATGTGGTCGAGCAGCTCCTCGCCGCGCACGCTGGCCTCGGTCAGCTGCTGGACGAGGAAGTCCTCCCCGAAGAAGCGCCCGGTCTCCGAGCGGGCCTCGGTGACCCCGTCGGTGTAGATGAAGAGTGTGTCCCCGGGGCTGATCTGCGCGTAGCCCAGCGAGAAGGTGCAGTCCGGCATGACGCCCACGACCGGCCCCGTCGGCTGGAGCAGCACCGGTTCGTGGCCGCTTCCGCTCACGAGGACGGGTGGGTTGTGCCCACCGTTGATGTAGACGAGGTTGCCGGTGACCGGGTCCAGGACGCCGAAGAACATGGTGGCGAAGTAGCCCTGCTTGATGTGGTTGCGGGTCAGGTAGCTGTTGGTGCCCACGACCGCGTTCAGCAGCGGGGTCGCGCCGACGACCGGGATGGCCCGCGTGTGCTCGGCTCCGCCGGACTCCTCTCCCATGAGGTCCGCCGCGATGAGGTTCTGGAGGCCGCTCTGCTCCGCGGTGTGTCGCAGCAGCGAGCGGATGAGGGCCATGAACAGGGCCGCGCCGACCCCCTTGTCGCACACATCGGCCACGACGAGGGCGAGACGGCGCCGGTTGACCAGTTCGAAGACGTCGTAGAAGTCCCCGGCCACGGTGCGCGCCGGTCTGAAGCGCACCTGGATGTCCCAGTTGTCGGGACTGGGCAGCGAGTCCGGCAGGAACCCCAGCTGGATCTCCCGTCCTATCTCCAACTCCCGCTCATAGCTGAGCAGTTCGGCGTGTGCGGCGACCTCCTCCATGTTCCGGTTGAGTTCGGCGTGCTGATGGCAGTCGCGCAGCCGTGCTTCCACCAGGACGGGGTGGAACGGCGGCAGCAGATAGTCGGAGCCCGCGCGCACATGGCCGTCGAGGAGGTGCAGGTCGTGCTCCGCGTACGCCACCACGGTGGGCTGCTGCCCCTCGTCCGCCAGCCTTCGGGCCACCGACCTGACGGTGTGGGGCGACAGCGTCGCGTTCGCGAGCAGAGCGGTCACCGCCGGCATCCGACCGCGCGACGCCGCGAGTACATCGCCCGGTGTGCAGGTGTGCGTCTCGGCACCCACGGCGTCCAGTGCCTTGGACAGCCCTGCTGGAACGTCCCGCCGCTCGTCCAGTATCAGCACTCTCGTCTGCGCGATCTCCGTCACGTCTACTCCACTGCCGGCCGGCGCATCACGAGGGTGCTCACATTGCGCCCCGCGACGAGCTCGTACTCGAAGGTGTCCACCGCTGTGAACGCCAGGAAAACGCCCAGGCCGCCGATCTGCCGCTCCGCGAGCGGCACGTCGAGCGCAGGCTCGCGCATGCCCTGTCTCGGGTCGAACGCCGGGGCGTCGTCCTGGAAGCGGACCCATACGTCACCCGGGTCGATCCCGCCGTCCACGGTGATCTGGCCCGGCTCACCGCGGTATCCGTGCACGACGATGTTCGTGACCAGTTCGTCGGCGGCGAGGCGGAATCGGTACAGCGAACTGTCCGTGAGGCGGGCCTGCTTGCCCAGACCGAGAACGAATCCGGTCACCGGTTCCAGTGAATCGATCGTCGCGGGAACACAGAGTGCGTTCGCCTTCCCGCACTCGGGCGCCTGCACGATGCCCGCTGCCCTGCCGGTGCCCCCGGCCTCGAATTCGAACGTCATCTCGGTTCGTCCCTTCAGGCGTCCACGAGATCGATGCTGTGGTCGAATCCGGCGAGCCGGATGGTCCGCGCCACCGGCTCGGACGCGCCCACGATGGCGATGCGCACCTCGTCGCCCATCTTCTGGCGGGCGAAGACCAGGGACCGCAGGCCCGCGCTGGACAAGTAGTCGAGCTGCTCGGCGCGGATGACCAGTTCGACGGCGCCCTCCCCGGCCGCCCGGCCGACCGTCGCGTGGAACTCGCCCGCCGTCGACGCATCCAGCTCACCCGTGAGTTGGATGGTGGCGACCTTGTCGTTGATCCTCAGCGTCACGTCGAAAGCCACGATGGTTCTCCTTCCGGTCATGGGGTCGTCCGGTGAGCCGCGCGGCCCACGAGGACGACCGAGGAGTGGGCTCCCAGATGGAAGCGCCCGGGGTGTTCGAGCTCCGGCTCGCCGCCGAGGCGGTGAACGGCAGTGCCCGTGTCTGCGAAAAGGTGCCAACGCTGCCCGTCGGGCAGCGTCGGCAGCTCCAGGTCGTGCGACTCCCAGTGCGCGTTCACGGCGACGTACACGTGGTCGTCGGCCACGCTTCCGCCCTTGGCGTGCCTGCCGCATCGCATCATCGCGAGCACCCTGCCGTGGCCGGCCCAGTCCGGAGCCCATGCGCGCACCCCGTGCCAGCTGACGTCGGGATAGCCGCTGCCGACCCGGTCCGTACCGGTCGGGTGGTCGCTCGAACGCAGCACCGGGTGCGCGTGCCGGAAGGCGATCAGCGCCCGTGCGAAATCCAGGAGGTCGGCGTTGGCCTTGACGAGTTCCCAGTCGAACCAGGACAGGTCGTTGTCCTGGCAGTAGGTGTTGTTGTTGCCCAGCTGGGTGCGGCCGACCTCGTCGCCGGCCAGGATCATCGGAATGCCCTGACTCGTCAGCAGGATCGTCAGCAGATTCTTCATCTGCCGCATGCGCAGCTCACGGACGTGCGCGGAGGCGCTGGGCCCCTCCTCGCCGCAGTTCCAGCTGTTGTTGTCGTTGGCCCCGTCGTTGTTGTCCTCGCCGTTGGCCTCGTTGTGCTTGTCGTTGTACGAGACCAGGTCGGCCAGGGTGAAACCGTCGTGAGCGGTGATGAAGTTGACCGACGCGGACGAGGTCCGTCCCTGGTACAGGTCCGGCGAACCGGCCATCCGGGTCGCCAGCTCACCGACCAGGCCCGGCTCGCCCTTGACGAAGCGCCGGACCGCGTCGCGGTACTTCCCGTTCCACTCCGACCAGCGGCCATAGTTGGGAAAGTTGCCCACCTGGTAGAGCCCGGCCGCGTCCCACGCCTCGGCGATCAGCTTCGTGTGACGCAGGACCGGGTCGTACGCCAGCTGTTCGAGCAGCGGTGGGTTGGGCAGCGGGGTGCCGTCCGGGGCCCGGTCGAGGATGGCCGCCAGGTCGAATCGGAATCCGTCGATGTGGTACTCGGCGACCCAGTGCCGCAGGCAGGAGAGCACGAAGTCCCGGACCACGGGGTGGTTGCAGTTGACGGTGTTGCCGGTGCCACTGAAGTTGTAGTACTCGCCGCGTGGCGTGAGCATGTAGTACGTGGCGTTGTCGAGGCCGCGGAACGAGATGGTCGGGCCCTGTTCGTTGCCTTCGGCCGTGTGGTTGAAGACCACGTCGAGCACGACTTCGATCCCGGCCTTGTGCAACTCCTTGACCAGCGACTTGAACTCGTCGGCCTGCATGCCGAACGGGCCGGTGGCGGCGTAGCCCGCCTTGGGGGCGAAGAACGAGACCGTGTTGTAGCCCCAGTAGTTGTACAGCCGCTCACCGGTCACCGGATCGGTGCGCGGGTTGTCCAGCTCGTCGAACTCGAACACGGGGAGCAGTTCGAGGCAGTTGATGCCCAGCTCGCGCAGGTACGGGATCTTCTCCCGCATTCCGGCGTACGTGCCCGGCGCCGACACCTTCGAGGAGGTGTGCCGGGTGAAGCCGCGGACGTGCGTCTCGTAGATCACGAGATCCTCGGCGGGAATGCGCAGCGGCCGGTCGCCGTCCCAGTCGAAGTCGTCGTTCAGCACCTGCGCGCGGTAGTGGTAGACGTTGTCCCAGTCCGGCTCCCGGCCCCACACCTCGCGCCCGGAGATCAGCCGCGCGTAGGGGTCGCTGAGCACCTGACCGGCGTCGAAGCGGTCGCCGCGCTCCGGGTCGAAGGGCCCGTCGGCGCGGAACCCGTACTCCAGGTTCTCCGTGTCGAGCTCGAAGACCGTCATGGCGTACACGCTGCCGATGCGGAACTCCGGTGGGAACTCCAGTTCGGCGCTGGGCCGTGTGGCGCCCTTTTCGAAGAGCACCAGGCTCATCGTGGTCGCGCCGTCGGAGTAGACCGAGAAGTTGACTCCGCCGGGCACCGGGGTGGCGCCGTACGGGAAGGGCCGGCCGGCCCTGACCCGGTACGGGCCGATCCGATGCGTCGGAAAGGCGTCGATGCGCTCCCGGATGTCCTGTGTGCTCATCGGCCCGTGCGTTCCAGCTCGGCGTCCAGGTCCTCGGCGATCCTGAAGAAGTCCAGGAACCCCGTTGCGGACATGACAAACGAGACCTCCTCGGAGAGACCGACCAGAGTGATCTCGGCATCCAGCTGCTGGGCGTGGCGGTGCACGATGAGCAGGGTGCGCAGGCCGGCACTCGAGATGTACGAGATACCGGTGAGGTCGATCAGGACCACGGTTCCCTGCCCGATGAACGGCAGCAGCTGGGACTGCAGTCCGCCGGAGGTGGTGGAGTTGATCTCGCCCTCCAGGGCGACGACGGTGGCACCGGGGAGCACCTGCGAGCTGACCTTGACGGTCATCCCGTCACCTCCGTGCGGGAGTTGGGCGCGAGGCGGACCCTGACCTTGACCCGGCCCGAGGTCTCGGGCAGGAGCACGGTCAGGGCCTGCGCGTTGAAATCGGTGTGCTCCTCGCCGTCGACCTCCACGGCCGCGATGCGGACCGTTCCGGCCGGCAGCAGGTCGGGAGCGACCCGCAGGATGCGGTCCTCGATCAGGGCGGGGTCGGGCTTGAACCAGAAGTCCATCGCCTTGCCGCCCGCGAGCAGGTTGTTGTAGACGGCTGCCAGGTAGCACAGCTCGGCGGAGTGGTACATCGACATCGAGTGGCTGCCCTTGAGGCGCTCGACACCGAGAAGGTAGGGCAGGCCGTTGGCCATGGTGTTGAAGTAGACGGCGCCCTCGTCGTGGTCGAGGAAGAACGCGTTGTAGAACGACTGGGCGTCGCGCGCCTCGGAGCGGAAGTCCACCCGCCCGGTGATTCCGTGCAGGATCAGATAGGCGAGGATCGCCTGCTCCTGCTGCCACCATGCCTTGCGGTCGTGCCAGGCGAAGCGGAACCTTTCCTCGCCGTCCACCTTGATGCGTTCCACCACGTCGTACCAGCCGCCCCGCTGGCGGTCGCTGCCGACCTCGGGCATGGACTCGCCCAGGGAGAGGGCCGTCTGGAGATAGACGTCCTTGGGGCGCAGGGCGTTCATGCGCATCAGGTTCCAGGCGATCTTCAGGTTGTGCCCGACGACCGCGCGGTTCTGCTGCCATCCGTGGGTGGTGTCGGGCGACCAGTCCTTGTGGAACCGTTCCTGCACGAACGGGCTGTTCTTGAGGTCGGGGAAGTGCTCGACGATCGTGTCGAAGGTGTACTCCAGCATGTCGGCGTACTTCCGTTCGCCGGTTGCCAGGTACAGGTTGATCAGATACGCGGGCGCGTGGTCACCGACCGAGTTCCAGTTCTTCCGCCCCTCGTTGGGGCCGAGCGAGGAGTGGTGGGGGCTGAGCAGGATCGGGTCGATGTGCGAGAAGTAGCCGCCCTCTTCGGGGTCCAGGTAGAAGCGGTCGAAGAGCCTGATGGTGGCGTCCGCGTCCGCCTTGATCCGGGGGTCGCCGGTGATCCGGTAGGTCTGCACGGGCCCGGCCAGCGCGTAGATCTGCTCATAGGCGGGAAGCGCGTCGTAGTCGTCGGAGAACTCGGACGTGAACAGCTTCTTCTCGGTGTCGCCGTCGACCTTGAGGCCGTGGTACCAGTACACGACGTTCTCGTCCGTGTCCACGAACCGCATGTGCTCGCGCAGGTACTCGGTGCCGCGCTCGGCGACCTCGAGGTACTCGTCGTCACCGGTGAGCAGGAAGGCGGAGGCCATGCCGTAGACGAGCCGCGAGATGGTGTCCGTCTCCTGCACGTGGCTGGCGGTCTTGTCGCCGCCGAGCCGGATCTCCGTGCGGTAGGCACCGAAGTCGACGGGTCCGTCACCGAACTGGGCCTTGCGGTAGAAGCCGGCTATCTCCTTGATCTGCCGGATCCACCAGCCGGCCTCCTCGAAGCGGAAGTCTTCCGGGTCACGCCCCATGAAGATCAGCCGCTTCGCCTCGAAGCGCAGCGTCTCGCTGTGCGGGTAGAAGATGCCGTGGGCGAGGACGAAGGCGCCCTCGGTGAGCAGCTCGTCGATGTGGCTCGTGGCGTCCTGATAGGGCTCACCCAGATTGTGCAGCAGCTCGGCGCTGGGACCACCGTCGAGGCTGACCTCGAAGGACCGGCCGTCGGCGGTGACCACGGAGAAGGCACGGGCCTCGCGGTCGAAGCCCGCCACGCGCCCCGCGACGGTGTCCGAGAAGGTGAAGTCGACGTTCCTGGCACTCTCTGACATGGCTGTCACACACCTCGCAGTACGAGTTCGTCGATGATGGTCCTGGCGAACAGATGGCAGTGGTCGCCGGTGCGGGCGGTCACCAGGTCCCCGTCGACGACGACGTCCTGGTCGACGTAGTGGGCGCCCATGTTCCGTACGTCGCCCAGGAGGTTGTTGTGGCAGACCACCTTGCGTCCGCGCACGACGTACGGAATCGACGAGGCCAGCCACATGCCGTGGCAGATGATCCCCTTGACCACGCCCGACCGGGCGAAGGCCCGGCGCAACAGGTCGGTGGCGGGGGCGAGTTGTTCGACGTCCTCGGTGTAGCGCAGCCGGTCGGCGACCATCCCGGAAGGCACGATCAGCGCGCTGTACTCGCGCAGCCTCCGGTCGTTCAGATCCTCCAGACTGCGTGTCACCGTCAGTGGGGCCCGGTACTCATGGCCGGTGAAGGTGATCGACTTGTTGCCCCACATCCTGGTGACGAAGTCGACCTGCGCGCCTTCCTCGGCGAACCGGCGCTGGTAGTAGGCGATTTCGGGCTCGTAGAAGTCGCTCTCTGTCAGGATCGCGATCTTCCGCCCGCTGAGCACCCCGTCACGGGACGGTACGTCAGCCACGGTCTCCCCCTTCGGTGGTCCGCAGATCGATGAGAAACGGCTTGTCGTCCGCGAGCATCCGCTTGACCGCCTGGTCGACCTGACTGTGGTCGTCGACCCGCAGGGCCTCGACTCCGAATCCCTCGGCGATCTGCGCGAAACCCAGATCGGGGTGGGAGAGATCGAACGGCGTCGGGTACGCGTGCGGAGCGACGTCCCGCTCCCGCCAGTACTGATCGATGTTGTTGTCGAGCAGCTTGTAGCTGCGGTTGTTGCAGACGACGAACTTTGCTCCGATGCCGTGCCGTACGGCCGTGTAGAGCGCCTGGAAGGTGTACATGGATCCGCCGTCGCCGGTGAAGCCGATCACGGTCTTGTCCGGGTGGGCCAGCTTGATCCCCATCGCTCCGGGGATGCCGACACCGAGCGAACCTCCGCGCGTCGAGAACCAGTGGCCCGGCCGGCGGCCCGGCAGGTGGGCGGCGAGCGCACCGGAGGCGGTCAGCGCCTCGTCGAAGATCATCACGTCGTCGGGGACCTGGGCGGCCAGTTCCCGCAGGAAGGCGTGGAGCAGCGACCCGTCGTCCGCCACCTCGGTGGGCAGCTCCGCGCGGCGGGCCTGGAGACGTTCGGATGCCGCCACCTGGTCGAGCTCGGAGAGCTTGTGGACCAGGTGCGCGGAGAGCGCGGAGAGCGTCTCCTTCGGATCGGCGACCAGACCCAGGGTGACCGGGTGGTTCTTGGCTATCTCGTAGTCGTCGAGATCGATGTGAACGATGCGGGCGTCCGCACGGAAGGGATCACCGGTGTCCGGGAAGACCTCCGGGAAGGTGTACGTGCCGACGATCAGGACCGCGTCCGCGTCCTTGACCGCGGCCGTACTGACGGCGCCGAACATGTGGCCCAGGTCGCCCTGGTAGAGCGGGTGCGTGACGTCCAGGTTCACCTCGGAGTAGTTGACGCCGTAGATGTCGGCGCCCAGCTGCTCGGCCACCCGTACCAGTTCCTCCTGGGCGCCGGATGCCGAGACGCCGTCGCCCACGAGGACGACCGGCCTCTCGGCACCGGTCAGCAACCGCGCTGCCTGCTCCACGAGCGTGTCGGCCGGGACGCTGCGGGTACTGGGCGCGGACGTCGGCACGATCTGCTCGGTGTTGAGGGCGTCGAGCACATCGAGAGGAAGCGCCACGAAGACCGGGCCCATCGGAGGCGTCATCGCCAGCTTCATCGCCCGCCGCAGCACCCGCAGCACCGAGCGCGGGTCGGTGACCCGGGTCGCGTACTTGGTCACGGGCTTCGCCATGGCTACCAGGTCGACGGCCATCTGGGCGTCCATGGACTCGTACCGGACGCCCGACTCACCCGCGATCGTCAGGATCGGCGAGTGACCGCGCTTGGCCTGGTAGAGCATGCCGATGGCGTTGCCGAGACCCACCCCGCTGTGCAGCTGCAGGAGTGCGGGCCGGCCCGTGGCTCGGGCGTAGCCGTCCGCGATTCCCACCGCGACGGTCTCCTGCAGGGTCAGGATGTACTGAAGGTCGCCGTAGTCCTCCAGCGCGTCCAGTAATCCCTGCTCGACCGTTCCTGGATTGCCGAACATGAAGGGAATTCCGTCGGCGATGAACTGCTCGATGATCGCCGCATTGCCCTGCCTGGCCATCTCTGCCTTCTCTCGACTTTTCAATCGCTGCAGCGCATTACCAACCGAAGCGGCGCAGGCCGTCCTCGAGCACCTCGACGACCTTTTCCCCGGTCAGATAGGAATCCGGCGTCGAACGCCCGGTGATGAACGGGTAGTCTACGATCACGGAGGTCTCTTTGCCGAAGTTCCCGATATAACGGCCCTCGGGCCCCGTGGCGTCGCGCAGGATGTACTCCAGCGGGTAGGGCGGCGGACCGATCACGAAGTCGGTGCCGAGGAACCCGGTCCCGTCCTTGTAGTCGTACTCCTTGCAGTGCCCCGTGACGTGCTTGCCCCAGATGATGGACTTGCGGTCCTCCCATTCGCGGGCGAAGGCGAGCGGCGCGACGCCGTAGCACTCGGCCGCGATCGGCTTGTCGGCGCGCAGGAAGGACAGGATGATCTGGTGCACCCGCTCGTTGTTGGCGAGGTCCACGACCGGGCCGGAGCCACCGACGATGAGCAGCGCGTCGTAGTCGTCGAGCTCCTGGGCCACCGCGTCGACCGCCCGGTGGTAGGCCTCCAGCTTGCGCAGGTAGTCGTCGTCCGCCGTGTAGGGGCGCTCCGGGATCCAGCTGCGGATGTCGATCGGGTTGTCCAGGCGCCTGGAGGCGTCGACCTCCTGGGTGAGCTTCGCGACCTCCTCGGAGGTGACCGAGCGGCCAAGCGGCGGGTCGACGTACTCGGGGTCCATCGACGGCGGCAGCGCGTGCGCGCGCTTCCCGGTCGGGGTGGCGAACTCCACCTCGTAGCCCCGCTGGTCGAAGTGGTGCAGCGGCCCCACGAGCTCTTCGCCCCAGTAGCCGTACTCCGACAGGATCACGAGGATCTTCTTGGCGTTCTTCCTGGTCACGCCGGCTCCTTCGGTAGTCGGTTCGGGATGGGTGGCCGGGCGCCGCGACGGAAGGGGGCGGCGCCTCAGCCACCGGATCAGGGGGATCAGCGGGCCTGCGGGCCGATGATCCAGTTCTCCTTCGCCGCGAGGGAGAAGACGTACTTCTCGTCGACGATCTCGTCGCGCGCGGCCTTCACCTGCTCGGTGAAGTAGGGCGAGCGCAGCACTTCCTCCAGCGCGTTCACGTCGTCGAACCACAGCTGCTCGACACTGTCGAACGCCGCTTCGCCGAAGACGTAGGCGCCGTCCACGGTGTGGGCGTGCAGATAGCGCCGCAGCCCTGGGATTCCCTTGACGACCGAGGCGTACGAGTCGAGGGTCTGCTTGCGGTAGTCGTCGAGGGACAGGCCCGGCCGCCGCTTCTGCAGCACGGTGAGCTTGACCCACTCCTGCCCCCTGGCCGGCGGCGGGCCGGGAACGATCTCGTGGGCGGTGGTGTCGACGACGATGGTCTGCCAGAACGCGGCCCAGTTGGGCTCGTCCAGGCGGGCACCCTGCAGGAACTCCTCGGTCTGCAGCGAGGCCAACTGCTCTTCCCCGTTGGCCAGGAAGATCTCCGCGATGCCCTGGTGGGGCAGCGCCGGCTCACCCAGGTTTCCCTCGATGCCCACGACCGTATCGACCATGTACTTGCGGATCTGCGGAATCTTCGATGCGTACTGCACCGCGTGGACATTAACCCAGTAGTCCTGGAATTCCTGTGCGGTCATGCCCGGCTTGGGCGCCGCCAGAATGAACTGGTGGATCATCGGTTTCTCCTTTGGACGGGCCCATTCATCATGTCCAGCCGTCATCGGGATGAGCAAGGAAGGGAAATCGACTTCCTGAGATTTCGAACCAAAGGCGTCACCGTGGTCAGTCCGCCCGCAACTCCGGTGGGTAGAGAAAGTAGTTGGCCGCGGAGGCGGCCTGCGCCCCTTCCTGCACCGCCGCCGAAACCTGATGGGAGTGCGGCGCCGTGATGTCTCCCGCCGCATACACACCGGGGACCGATGTGTGCTGCTCCATGTCCACATCCACATAGCCGTGCGCATTGAGCCGGACACCGAGACCGCGCGCCACCGCCACCTCCGGTGTGGCCCCCTGGATGGAGAACAGGGCGTCCAGCAGGAGGCGTTCACCGGCCCGCGTCACGATGGCCGACAGCTGACCGTCCGTACCCTCGGCCTCCTTGATGCGGTCGTGCACGATCGGCACGCCCGCAGCGCCGAGCCGGCGTCCGAAGCGCGGACTGATGTCGTTACTCCGGCTGTTGGTGAGCAGCTGGACCCGTTCGGTGAGGCTGTGCAACTGCATGGCCTCACCCGCGGCGGCATCGGTGTGTCCCACGACGAGGATGCGACGGCCACGGTTCTCGTAGCCGTCGCAGGCGATGCACCAGAACATCGAACGGCCCACGTACGTCTTCCAGCCCGGGAAGTGCGGGAAGTGGTCGAGCACACCGGTGGCGAGGACCACCGTCCTGGCCCGCCACACATGGCCCTGCGCCTGGACGGTGAAACCCCGCCGTGCATCGCCCAGCACACCCGTCACGCGGTGGGCGGCGAAGCAGACGTGCGGGTAGTGGGCCAACTGGCGCCGCCCCAGGGCACGCAGTTCCGTGGTGGCGATGCCGTCGGGGAACCCGAGGTAATTGCGGTTGGTCTGGTGATGGGTCGAGCGCCCTTGTCCCGTGTCGAAGACCAGCACCCGGCGTCCGTAGCGCGCCAGCTGAAGCGCGGCTGACAGACCGGCGGGGCCGCCTCCGACCACCGCTACGTCCGTGCTGTCCAGGTCGTACGCGTCTGTGGTCACGCGGACTCAGCCCACGAACCGGCTGCCGTGCGCGAGCCGGCGCACCGCGGCCAGCGGTATGGGCAGCCACTCCGGGCGGTTACGGGCCTCGTAGAGCGCCTCGTACACCGCCTTGTCGGCCTCGAACGCCCGGAGGAGCACAGGGCTCGTGCGCGGATCCTGGCCACCTGCCCGGGTGTAACCGGCGCAGAAGGCACGCCTGCTGTGGACGGCCCAGGCCGAGGCCCTGCGTGCCAGGCGCGTGCCACGCGGATCGCCGGTGGCCTGCTTCCCGGGCGGGACGCCGAGGATCTCGCCGAGCGCGTGGTGCGCCGCGTAGTCGAAGGACCGCAGCATGGCGGCGACATCGCGGACCGTCGGCTGGGGCCGGCGCCGCTCCTCGAAGGGATGTCCCGGTTCGCCCTCGAAGTCGATCAGGACCCATCCGTCCGCGGCCCGCAGCACCTGTCCCAGATGGAGGTCACCGTGGATGCGCTGGACCGGCAGCGGGTTACCGCGCCTCACCACCTCGCGCAGGTCCTGATACGCCGTGTGCAGCCCGCGCGCGTAGGGAATGAGGTCGGGCACCTCGACGAGGGCGTCGTCGAGCCGGGCCACGAGGGCGTCGGTCAGCTCCACGACCTGGGCCAGGCTCAGGGTACGGGTCTCCAACTGCTGTGCGAGCGCCATGTGCACCCGTGCCGTGGCCTGCCCCAGGGCGAACGCGTCGTCCGAGAACCCTCCCACCGGCGCGACGGACGCACACTCTCCACGGATGCACGCTTCCGCCTCCGCCGTGGCGATGGTCCAGCCGTCCCCGCGGGAGGGCACGAACTCCTGGAGGATGCCCAACACGGCCGGCTCCGCGCCGTGGCGCCCGGCGCTCTGGGCCCAGGCCAGCGGCGCCGCGCTCGGCACGTCGCCGGCCCGCTCCAGCGCGGCCAGCATCTCCAGCTCGGTATTGGCGCCCGGCATGATGCGTCGCAGCACCTTGAGCATCATCCGGTCGCCGAAGACGACCGACGTATTGGACTGCTCCCCGGTGAGTGGTCTGGCCCGCAGTCCCGCCGGGATCACCGCCCCGGGGACGTGGTGGTACTCGAGCACTCCGCACGGCTCGGCCGCGACGAAGCGGTCGAGCAGCCCGGACAGCAGACCGGGGTCGACGCTCGCCTCGTAGAGCGTCGTCCGCCGCCCGTCCGACAGAGGGACGCTGCCGATGACGGCGTCGGCGGAGACTCCCGTACGGGCATCGGCCGGGCCGGGCACGGCACCGACGAGGAGCTGGTAACACTCTCCGTCGCCGGTCCGGAACACGGCCTGCACCAGCGTGGGAGGGCCGGGTACGACGACCTCCGCGAGGACGGGCCGGACCTCCAGGACGCCATGGCCCTTACCGGCGTACCAGCGTTGGCCGGGCAGCCAGGCCGGCAGGAGCCGGCACAGCTCGTCGACCATCAGGTCCAGGTCCTCGGCGAGCAGCCCGTCCGAGTGCCGGGGCGCCAGGGTGCGCCGACCGGTCCCGGTCATGCGGCGCTCACCTTCGTCCCGCGTGCCGGGGCGAGCGGAAGACGCTCCGTGGGCGGGAACGGGTCCTGCGCGCGCGACGGCGAGAGCACCGTGACGGCATGCGCCAGGGACACCATCGTCATGTGGTGGTGCCAACCGCGGTACGAGCGGCCCTCGAAATCGCGGATACCGAGGGCGTCGCCGACCTCCTCCAGGTCGCGCTCCACACGCCGCGAGAGCATCGCGGTGCGGTACACGGTGCCGAGCTGCGACTGCGCGAGGTTGGAGAGCCAGAATTCGCTCGGGGACCGTCGGCCGGGGTCCGTCCAGGCTGCGAGCAGCACGAGGTCGAGGCGTTCCGACAGCCCTTGGGCGACGGAGCCCTTGCGCAGGGCGACGCGGGCAGCGCCCACCGAGGTGGCACGCATCGTTTCGGTCGCGTGGTCGAACCATTCCACCGGCATCCGCTGCTTGTGCAGCAGGGAGAGCAGGCCGGCCGAGCCCACCCATTCCTCCGCCCTGTCGATGGGCCCCGACGCGGGCCGCGGGCCGGGAGGCGACGGTGTGATGGAGGACGGGTCGACGCGGACGACGAACGGGATCTGACGAGCGACCAGATCCGCGCACACCGGATGAGGTGCCGTCTCCCGCAGATCCATCACCACCGGTCGGCCACGCAGACCCCACTCCCGCGACATCTTGCTCACCGAGTCGACTGCGCACTGCTCGGGCGGACACGACCCGACATGGGTGGGTATGGAGGCACGGCGGCGCATGTCCTCCTGGTCCGTCCAGCACTCGGGCAGCGCCAGTTGCCAGTCCACGGGGCAGCTTCCCCGGTCCCAGGCGAGCCAGACGCTCATCGCCTGCTGGCAGTTGACGACCCGTCCGATCTGCGAGACCCACTGACGCTCCACGCCGACCGAGTGCTGGCCCACCTTCGGGATCACGAGGGGCTGCACCACCCAGGCGCGGGGCTGCGCGCGCTCGATGAGCAGCCGCGCCAGATCACCACGCACCGGATCGACATTCCACGGCGACTTACTGATGAACTGGTACAGGCTCTGCTCCGCCCCGCTGCCCGCGCCATTGGCGAGAGCACGCATGGTCTTCTTTCCGCGGACCGCGAGCAGGCCGCGCACATACAGTTCTCCCCAGCGCCGCTGATCGCTTCGCGGAATGGAGCGCAGCGCCGAAAGGACCTCAGTGAATTCTTTCTGCGAAATATCGTAGGGAAGAGTCTGCTGGTCTTCTGCGGACACCGTTCACCCTCTCCATCAAGTACGTGAGCCACATCCCGGTAGCCACAGATCCGTGCTGCGGGACCCGCGGACCGACGAATTCGGGCAGGCCTCACAGCCGCGTGCCGGTAATCGGCAGGCGACGGCGCAGCATTCGCGGCCGAAGCCGAGAAGCGTGGGAGGGGACACGGGGCCGGCGGTCGGTGCGGAGCACCTCGCGCCTGCCCCGTGTCCCTGCCTGCCGGTGACGGGGGAACGAACCGGCAGGACTGGAGCGGGGCGAGCCGATCAGGGGCCTGCCCCGCCGTGCAGGGGGCGCTCAGGCGCCCGTCAGTGGACCGGTCCCAGGTAGGCGGGAACCCGGTCGGGGATCAGCTGGGCGAACAGCGGGGACCAGTCGGTGGGTTCCGCCCCGGGCTCGTTGTAGAGCTCGAAGGTCGTCCCGCCCGCAGCCGGCAGGCGCAGGGATTGCACGCAGGCCTCCGCCACCGACTTCCTCGAGACCCAGCCGTCACCGCGGTCGTGCTGCTCCAGGCGCACCCGGGAGCCCGCGACATCGCTGTCCGTCAGCCAGCTGGGACGTACGACGGTGTAGGGCAGCCCCGACGCCCGCACCTCGTCCTCGCCCCGCAGCCGCCAGTCGAGCAGCCGTCCGTAGGCATTCATCGGGTGCTCGCGGCGCGTCACGAAGATCTGGCTGACCAGCACCATGCGCGGGCGCTGTCCGCCGTCGGTGGCTGCCGCGAGCACGTTGCGCACCCCGTCGTAGACCGTGGTCTCGGGGCTGGACGGACCCGAATCGGCGGTGCCCGGCTCGACGGTGAAGACGATGCCTGAACATCCGCGCAGCGCGGGAACCAGCGCGTCCGTGTACCGCACGTCGGCACGGTGCTTCTCCACTCCGGACGGCAGCACCGCACGCTGCGGGTCGCGGCTGATCACTCGTACTTGATGGCCTTCCTGGAGCAGTCGGCGTGTGATGATCACGCCCGTCCGGCCGGCCCCTCCGATGACTGCAATGAGGCTTTGCATGGTCTCCTCCAGGGATGAGCGCCGTCACACCCAGCGCAGGATGTCGTCGGCGCGCCTGAGCTCGGTCTGTGCAGGTACGCCGGCCAGCGCCGGAACCCGTAGGCGGGGGTACACGGTGACCCCGCAGAATCGTGATCCCGGCCAGAGCACGGCGCCGTCGCCGATGGCCGAGAACTGCTCCAGCCGCAGTGGCCTGGCGCGCTCCGAGAGCACTTGGGCCATGGGGCCTATGTAGGTGTCGCTGATGTCGGCCCAGGAGCCGACCACTGCCGACTCCCCGACCGCCGAGCGGGTGAGGGTGGCCCCTTCACGGATCTCTGCTCCGTCGCCGACGTCCGTGTTCTCCAGGCGCACCCCGGGACCGATCTCGACGTCCCGGCCGATCCGGACGCCGGGACCGATGACGATCGAGCCGTCCTCGAGCTTCTGGGCCAGGGTGGTGCCGGTGACGTCGTCCTTCGTCTGCAGGCTGCTCTTGTGGATCCAGCCGCGCGGATCCGTCCGGTCGGGAGCCGCCATCAGACGGTTCATCTGTTCGTACGCGCCGTTGAGTACGAGCTGGACCGTTTGGAGGTAGTCCGGCACGTTGCCCATGTCGCCCAGGCGCCCGATGGTGTGGGTGGCCACCGGTACGCCTCGTTCGACGAGGTGGGGCAGGAGATCGCCACCCCAGTCGAGGCGCTGGTGGGACTGCCGGAAGAGCTCCGGCTCGCGGGCGAGCATCCGCAGCCGGCCACAGTCCACCAGGTACATCCCCGCGTTGGTCGCCAGGGTCGCGGTCGGATCGTCGGCCGTTCGCGGGAAGAGCGCACGCAGTTCCCCGATGCCGGGCTTCTCCACGAAGCCCTGGACCAGGCCGCGTTCATCGGTCCGCATGACGCCGTACTTGCCGGCGATCTCCGCAGCGGTGCGGGCCACGGACGCGACCGTGACCACCGCGCCCTCGGCGCTGTGTGTCGCCTCCAGCGCCGCCAGGTCGAAGTCGAAGAGCGAGTCGACGGGCAGGACCAGCGCACGGCCCTGCAGGTCCCACTGCTCCAGGTTGTGCAGCGTGGCACCGGCCGACCCCACGTTGTACCGGTCGAACCGGGAGCGCGAGTACGTGATGTCGACCCCGAAGCGCTCGCCGTGACCCAGCAGAAGCTTGATCTGGTTGCGGTTCTCGAGGCCGTGGGTCACGACGTAGAACCGACGCACGCCCTGCGCCCGGCAGGCGTCCATCATCCACTCGACCAGGCGTCGTCCGACGAACGGGATGAGCGCCTTGCTTCTGATGTAGTCCGAGGATTTCAGAGTGATCGGTTTGGCCCGTTCGCCCCTGCCACCGGCCAGAATGATGCCAACTGTTTCCTCGTCACGACTCACGCCCACTGCCCCGCCCCCCGAGAATGTGAATGTTGCGTCCTATTCCAATTTCCGGTTCACCGGGCCGCCGTGCCACTCCGCGCCGACGCACCAGTTCTCGTCGTCGTCGGATTCCGCAGGAGAAGCGGACACCCCGTGAACCGATATGACCGAAACCGGCTCCCGCTGCATTTCCGTCCTTTCCGTCGGACGGAAATGGCACCGCGCCTTTCCGCCTCAAGCAGCATGACTCGTAAAAGGCTGAAATCCACGGAAGGGTAGGCTCGGGATCGCGCATTGCAGGAAGCAGCAAGGGGGAAAAGTGTGTAGGGATGCGGACATAAGCCCACAACCGAACGTCGTACCTCTGTGCGAGCGAGGGCTGGATTGCTACCGCCGCACGCTGGCCGAAGGCCTCACGTCCACCGAAGTCCCGGACTGCCTCATCGAGTTGGGCCTGATGCGACGACAGGACGAAACGGGCAACCGCTGGGTCGCCGTACCGCCCGACATCGCGTCCCACGACCTCACCCGCCCGTTGGAACGCGCCATCCTGACCCAGCAGCACACGGTGGCGGGCATCTACGACGCGCTGTCCGCGGCCGAGGACGTGTACCGCACCCAACAGCGCACCTCGGCCGCGTCCGTACGTCTGTTGCACGGTGCTGATGTCATCTACGCGGCGCTCGAAAGGGCCTCGGAGGCCTGCCGCGAAGAGCTTCTGACAGCCCATCCCGGCGGGGCCCGTGACCCCGATGCCCTGGGCAAGACCCTCCCTCGCACACTGCGGCTGAACAGCCGTGGCGTACGGCAGCGCACGCTCTATCAGCACTCGGTGCGCACGCACGGCCCGACGCTCGCCTACATCGAGCGGGTGACGAGCGCCGGCGCCCAGGTGCGCACCCTCGACGAGGTCGTCAGCCGGTTCATCGTCTACGACCGCTCCATCGCCTTCATCCCGGACCCCCGCTACGACCAGCAGACGACCGCGTTGGCCGTTGAACATCCGGCCCTCATCCATTACTTCGTCACGGTCTTCGACCACGCCTGGCAGCGCGCCGAGCCGGTCACCATCGCCCAGGACCACAGCAGGCCCCCGCTGTTGACCGACGAGACCCGCCGGGCCGTGCTGCAGCTCATGATCAAAGGGCACACGGACGCGGGAATAGGCAAGCGCCTCGGCATCAGCAGCAGGACCGTGTCCCACCACATCAAGAAGGCGTCGGACATGGTGGGAAGCCGCAGCCGGGCCCATCTCGCCTTTCTGCTGGCCCGGTCCGATCTTCTGGAGCCCCCGCGCGGCGACTGATCCGGAAGCCGGCCCTGCCCGGAGCGGTCGTGTTCGACCGCCCCGGCACACCCTCATTGCCGCAGCCCCTTGACCGTCGAGAGCACCTGGTCGACGTCGGCGGCGAGTTCACCGCTCATCGACACCTCCAGGACGTGGCAGCCGAGCATCAGCCGGCTCAGCCGCTCCTGTACTCCGTCAGGCCCTCGCTGCCCGCCGAGCACCACGAACCGGTCGTAGCGACGGACCAGTTCACCCGCCGCCGCGGCCAGATGGCTGTCGTCGAGGTACACCAGGTGCGCGTGCCCGGCGCCGGAGGACCGCTCCCGGACCGCCAGCGCGAGCCGGGTGGCGTCCTCACCGACCGAGACGATGCAGACCTGCGCGTCCTCGTGCGGCCCCGCGTCCTCGGTGATGTCCCAGACGACCGAGGGGATGTCTCCGTCACCGGCCCCCGCCCAGTCCGCTGCCACGTCGGCGGGTGCCCCTGCGCCGATGCGGATGTGGTACGGCCGCCCCGAACGTGCCGCACCCCGCACCACCGCCCTGATCTCGTGGACGCCGCTCGGCGCCGCGATCTGCACGCGTGGCGTGCGCAGCAGCCCTGCTGGATCGACGAGGGTATCCGGCACCACCACCGACGCGCCCGCCTGCAGATACGCGAGAGTCAGCCGAGGCAGCCGAGCCGCTCCGATGTGCGTGCCCAGCCCGCACACGAACACCCTGAACCCGGCGCCGGTCAGCCCTTCCACCATGCTCACCATGGCGCTCTCCACGCTGCCCAGCTGGAAGAACCGGTCCGGGTGGGCCGTCTCGAACGGATGCCGGGCGCCGCTCGGCAGAGCCTCCACACACACCACCCGGCCGTCCTCGGCCCCGATCTTTGCCAGTTCCTCGCGGTAGATGTCCTCCGCGAGGATCGCTGGAGCTTCCATGGCGAAAACCTCTTTCAGGGAAGAAATAGAACGCTCTCTTTGTTCTTTTGGCAAAGAACTGCCCGTACGCCCGTCCGGACGAACCGCCACAGCCGTTCTAAGAGGTCATACGCCCTCGGTGACGATGCCGCGCCACACGAACGGCAACAGCCGCGACAAGGTACTTCCCGCACCGAGCCCCTCCGCCACGGGGGAGTCGCGGTACACCTCGACCGCAGTGAGGAGATACACCACCAGGTCCGCCGCCGCGACGGGGCGGGCGTCCTGATGCAGCTCTCCCGCCCCGTCCGCCTCCCGCAACAGCCGGCGAAGTGCAGGAACCCAGGCTCGATGCCAGCCCGGCACCGCCTCCGGCCGCTCACGCTCCAGCAGCGCCGCCGCTCTCACGATCACGCTCTCGTCGAGCAGATCGGCAAGGCACTGCAGCAGAGCAATCGCGGCCCCCAGCGGAGAAGAGTGATCCGCCGACACGCCCGCGGTCCGCTCACGAGTGATGGCCGACGCCTCCCGCACGACGCCTTCGGCGAGGGCGCGCTTGGTGGAGAAGTGAAAGGTCAAGGCACCCATGGAGACCTTGGCCGACGCGCTGATCGCGGACAGAGTGGATCCGTCGTAGCCGTTCGCGTCCATATCGGCGGCGGCAGCGGCGATCAACGCCTCGCGCGTGCGTGTGGCTCGACTCTGAGTCGCCATGCACCCGCACCTCCCAAGACCCGGCACTGTTCGACCCTTACCTGAAGGACGATAGCCGGGCCACAGCCCGAAAGCAAAGCGATCGTTCTATTTATTTTTGCCGATCTTCGTCGACCACTGGGCGAGCGAGGAGCGTGGGGGTTGCGGTAACCCGGCACGGCCGCGACACGTGTGACGGGCACACCTCCGCCGAGGTGCTTCAAGAGGTGCTGCAAGGAGTGCAGGACACAAGCACGTTGCCATCCCGCCGCCTGCACGGCCGCGTTCAAGAAGCTCCTCGGCCGACCGCCAACGGCCTACCGGGGCCCCGACATTCCTGACACATAGGTACGTCGCCACCGGTCGGCGTCCGGTTCCGGAGTACGGAACGGCCACGGGACGGCCTGGCCGGGGTGGGCCGCGAACGTCGTGGAGATCCCGACGACGTGATTCAGGCCGCGGGCCCGGACAGCGCACAGGGCCCGAACCGGCCGGCCGGGTGCGGCTGGGTGCTTCAGTCGGCGAGTTGAGCACCTGGGACGGCACCTCTTGTGCTCCTGCGCCGGGTATCGCTGTGCCGTCGAGGCTCCGTGTCAGCGCGGGGTGAGGACGCAGAACTCGTTGCCCTCCGGGTCGGCCAGGACTGTCCATGGCACGTCGCCCTGGCCGAGGTCGACGTCGGTGGCGCCGAGAGCCCGCAGCCGGTCCGCCTCCGCCGCTTGATCGTCGCCGGGGTACGGGCAGAGGTCGAGATGGGTGCGGTTCTTCACGGTCTTCGCGTCGGGTGTGCGGAGGAACTCCAGATACGGGCCGACACCCTTGGCGGAGCGCAGCACCGCCTGATCGTCGGTCACCTCGTGCAGGGTCCAGTCCATCGCCTCGCCCCAGAACCGGGCCGAACAGAGATCGACTCGCTCGCCAACCACAGTGCTCGACCCACGAACTGAAGTGCGCGGTCACATCGGGCCCGAGCCGTGACACACATCGAGCCGGGGTGTCATCCGGCGTGCGTATCCCCGTCCCCACGCCGGCCCCCACGCCCGTGCTCGGTGAGAACCTCATGGATCACGTGTCGTGCGATGGCTGCCATGACCGGGTTCGTGTCCCGGTAGTACCGCAGTTCGCTGAGCGCGGTCGACAACGCCCAGCCACGGCCTCGCGCCCAGGCCCCGTCATCGGCCCCCAGAGCAGCGCGGAAGACTCCACGCGCCTCGGCCGGCAGCACGTACCACGCCGCGATCAGGTCGACGGCAGGATCACCCAGACCCAGGCACCCGAAGTCGATGACAGCGCTGAGCCGCCCCTCGACCACCAGCAGATTCCCCGGTTGCAGGTCCGAGTGGATCCAGACCTTCGGGCCGGGCCGTACGGACCCCTGGAGGCCTGCCTCCCACACGGCGGTCGCCGCGTCGGTGTCGACGATCTCGTGCAGCTCCGCGATCGCGCCGCGCGTCGAGGCATCCCGCGTCGCCAACGGCTCGCTGCGAAAGGAAGGAGATCCGTCCGCGGGATCGATCCGGTGCAACGCAGCACAGAATTCCGCCAAGTCCTGTGCCAGCAAGCCGGGTTCCGCGATACGCCCGACAGCCGGATTGACGCCCTCGATCCAGCAGTAGACGGACCAGTGCCAGGGATAGCCCTCAGCGGGCATTCCCTTGCCCAGCGGCAGAGGAACGGCAACGGGAAGCTGCGGGGCAAGCCACGGCAGCCACCGGTGCTCCTTCTCCACATCGCTGGCAGCCCCGGCGATACGGGGGAGCCGCACGACCATGTCCGCCCCGAGCCGGTACATGGCATTGGATGTACCGGCGGAATCGACAAGCGTGACGGGAAGGCCCGCCCACTGCGGAAACTGCGCAGCGATCAGCCGACGCACCAGAGGAACATCGATGTCGAACTCCTCGGCATGCATCGTGCCCGTACGCATGAGGACCTTCCTGGACTGGACGACTCGGTACACCCTGCTTTCCGGGTCGAAATCGACGCATGGGCTGTCGCGCCCGGCTGACGGGTACTGGACCTCATCCCCTGACTGTGGCAGGACAGGCTGTGGTCCCGCTGAATCCGGCGGGACCACAATCATCGCACTTTGACCAGCTGGGCGGCGACCCAACGCGGCATAGCCCGGTCATGGCGCAGCCTTGAGTTGAGGGGGCACGCTCCACACGTACCGTCTTGCCGGGCTGTTAGCGGGCGGCACGCGGCCACTTTGGGAAGTGCGTACGGGCCCTGCGTACATCGTTCCCCTCAACGGGAACGATGTACGCACCGCTCACAGCAGGCGGCGCCCAGCACGCACTTCGTTCTGCTCCTCCAGAACGCTTCGATAGCACCCGCGATACCGACGTCACGCCCTGTACCGCGATGACGTGGGAAACGCCCATCGGATCCGGAGATTTCCCCTGGAGGGGAACCCGCCACGCCGAACTCGCCCTAAAACAGCACATGATCATTTCCCCCCTAGGGGAAAGGTGCGTTCTGATTGATACTCAAGTAGCCCTCAGCGATACATCACATGGCCCCTGAACTGCGGCGATGCCTAATTGCTCTATATGCATCCATCCCGCCGTCGATCAGTGCAGCCTCGTCCCCAGATCGTGTTCCAACGTCTTGCGCCCATGCCACTACCAGTTGGGCGAGCGCATCGCTGGCGCCGGTTAGCGGATTTGAGCAGTCGTCACGCTTCTGGTCGGGGTTGTACAGGTTGACTGAGCAGGCTGACGGTTGCTTTCGCCGAGCAGGTCGAGGCCTGTGGCTACTTTTGGTCATGGACAGGCCTCAGGTTGATTGAATGCTGTTCAGTTC
>NZ_CP108457.1 GCF_036241575.1 Streptomyces sp. NBC_01267
ACCGCACCCGGCTTCGCCGGGAAGCCCCTTCCGCTTCGCTCCAGGGACAACAGCAGGGAAAGCAGGGCGCGTTGCGCCCTGCGGGCCGGGCTTCGCCCTGCCTGGCGGCCTCCGCTCCGCTCCAGCCACCCAACTACGCGCCAGCAACAGGTGGGGGCGTTCGCGTGGCTCACCCACGGGGCTCACACCACAAGCAACAGCAAGGGGGAGGGGTGGTGACGGGTCGTGGGGCGGGTGAAGCAGCGAACAGAAGTCGGAGAGAGCCTGGGGGCGGAACCGGGCGCGTGCTTCAAAGATAGCAGCTAGATTAAGACTGGAATGGAGCTGCACCACCCCCGACCAGCAAAAAGGGTTGCAGAATACTTCGTATATGGAGTTGGACACGAATAGAGGAAAGCTGCTCGCTTGATGAATGAGAGTTCAGCCAGTAAAGGCCGTGGAATGTGAATGGATACGTTCGCGAGTGATTAGCAGAACTGGGATGGATGGCACTCGAACGCGCGAATTCGTTGAGGCTGGCGATCCGGGTGCGACCGCGCCTGCTGCCGTCGGTGGTGGCCGCGTTCGGGGCTGAGGTCCCCGGCAGGGAGGAGCTTCCGCGAAGGTCGTTGCCGGAGACCTCAGCCCACTCATATATGGCGAGATCAAGAAACTGCAGGTCAGAGAGTCGCAGATTGCGAGATACGTACCGGCTGAGGGGACGTATCTCCGTCGATGTGTCTCGACTGAGGGGGCACATCGACGGCTCAATGTCACCTGTACGCGACATGAATCACTTCCGTATGTCAACTGGAGGCGACATCGAGAGACGGATGTGTCCCGGGCGGGACCGCCCGGCGGCCAGGGGGGAGATCTGTCCCCCCTGGGGGGACACAACTCGTAAGGCATGTCGTGTTGAAGCGACATCCATGTCAAGCCCAGGTGACATACTGCTTCGCGTCGCAGAGATCAACAGCTTGGAGAGCAGCCTCGTGTCGACAGAGCCGCAGCGCCGCCGAAGCCCCCGCGGGGCGCCGCAGCCCAAGCTGCCGCTGGGGGATCCGTCCGACGCCTGGAACCAGCCGCTACGGCCCGTCAAGGATCTGGACGACGTCGCCCGCTCCTACCCCGGCCGCAAGCTCACGCTGGACAGCGAGCGGAAGCCGCTGGAGTTCTACGGACCGCCGGATGAGCCGAACGCCTTCTCCATGGACAGCCTGGAGTTCTTCCTGGTCATCGCTCAGTTCTTCCGCGAGGCGCTGCCGCTGAGGCTGATCCTGTTGATGATCGCCTGCCAGAAGGCCGGCGGCCGCATCCCTCTGACTCAGGATGAGATGTCGATCGTCCTGGACGTTGCGCGCACCAAGGTGAACGAGGCGCTGCAGGAGGTCATGTCCCACGGGATCGTGTTCCGGGTGAAGCGCGGTGTCTACCAGTTCAACCCGCCGTACTCCTACCGGGTTGCCGAGTTCATCCCGGGCACAGAGACCACGGAGGCGCGGTACGTCCGTGTCGACCAGCACGAGACGATCGCGAAGATCCGGTCTGACGAGGCGCTGCCCGACCTGGTGCGCTTCCCGTCGCTGGAGCGGATGCGCCAGGAGATTGAGCAGATGCGCGAGGACCGAGCGAAGATGCGTGCTGAGCGCCGCGCTGAGCGGGCGCAGCAGAAGGAGAAGGGGGCCGAACAGTGAGCGGTCTGCATTTCGCCGCAGTGAACGCGGAAGGGATCGTCGCCGATCTGGACCTGTTGCCCGCGGCTTACCGCGTGCTGCTGAAGATGCGTGCCCACAGCGAGCCGGGCGGGCGGATCGAGGTCGACCAGGTCACCCTCGCGCAAATGCTCGGGCTGAGCCGGGCCGCGGTGAACGCGGCTCTGCGGGACCTGGACTTGGCGCAGCTGGTGAAGAAGCAGCGGGCCGGCGTCTACCAGCTCAACCCGATGCTGGCCGCCTACCTTGCCCCCGAGGACGCGGTCGCGGCGGTGAAGGCGATGCCGAAGGGCCAGCGCCTGAACTCGGCTGGGTTCGTGGAGCAGTACCGACAGGCCGTTACGGACTACCAGGACCAGCTCGCCGAGAAGCGTCGGCAGCGCGAGGACGTCAAGCGCCGCCAGAACCTCAAGGCCGTGTCCTGACCCACTGCTCACCCCGGCGGCGCTGCACTCATTGGTGCAGCGCCGTTCGTGTTCCTGGTGTCGAGGCTGACACCGAAGGTCCCTGTCTGGGTGGACAAAGATCCACCGGTGCGGGGCCAAACAGCCTGTCGCCTGCCTCGTTCGGCGCTACGTCCTCTCGGCAGGGGCGTGGCGCCGCTTTCGTGCATGGGTCGTGAGTGTCAGATCCGGACGCACGGTTCCCGCTGGCGGGAAACGCCCAGGTCAGAAGCAGTGCGAAAAGAATCATGAGCGGCCCTCTTGTGCCGTCTCCCCTGTATGGACTTCAATACATGTATTGAAGTCCATACAGGGGAGGAACCCACCGTGTTAGTCACCCTCGTCACCGCCGCCCTCGCCATCGTCGGCACCCTGCTCGGCTCGATCGTCAGCGGCCGCTTCCAGGAGCGCGCCGCCGAACGGACCGTCCGCGTGAGCCACGGCGAGGCGATCCGCCGCGACCGCCTGGAGGCCGTCACCGCCCTCGCCTGCGCCGCCAGCGACCACCGCACGGCGATGTGGGTGCGCGGTGACGCTGTCCTCAAGGGCGACGGGCCCGAGCGGATCCAGACCCTTCGCAGCGCGAGCCACATGACCCGGTCCGCCGTCACCCGCCCGATGGTCGCTCTCCGGGTGCTCATCGAGGACCCGGCGGTGCGCGCCGCGGCCGACGAGATGATCACGCTGACGTACGCGCTGCGCGACGCCTACGCCACCACCGAGGACCTCACCGCCGCCCGCGAGGCCGCGAAGGTCGCCCACGACTCCTTCGTCGACGTCGCCGCCGGCTACCTCAGCCGCACCGCCTGAGCCCTTCCAGCCGAGAGAGAGGCCCGTCATGGAGCGCACGTCCACGGAGATCGTGAAGGCCGCCGACATCACCGCCATCGAGACCAGCGCCGACCGGGGCGCCGTCGACAGCGAGCTCGCGTACCTGGCCCCGGCGGCCGCCGCCGCGCTGGGGCTGCTCGCCGACGCCATCAAGCGGGGCACCGCCGACCGCGACACCGTCGTCCAGGCGCTGAAGGAGGCGGCCGTTCACGAGCGCTTCGCCGACGTCCTGGCGGCCGCGTCCGAGGACGTCATGGACGAGACCGAGGACCCGTTCGACTTCGACGCCCGCCTGGACGCCGACAACCTCTCGGGCGCGGCCTCCCAGGTCCGCGACCTCTTCCGCTGGCTGTAGGCCCCGCCCGACCCACGAGGGAGACACCGTGTTCACCGGAACCGCCGAAGAACTCCGCGCCCGCCAGGCGCAGGCCCGCGAGCTCGCGGAGCAGGCCGCCGCACTGCTGGACCAGATCGACGCCCTGGGCCTGGGCGCGGGCGGCGGGCAGCTGCACACCCCCGGCGGCATCATCCGTATCCGGCCCGGCCAGGGCTGGACCGTCGCCGACCGCTGACCGATCCACCCAAGGAAGGAGACCGCGGTGACCGACCCCGCGTCTGACACCCACCGCCAGGAGCAGCTCCTGGTCCCGCTCGCCGCCGAGGACGTCGCCGTGCTCGGCAGCGACGGCGAGCAGCTGGCCGCGCTGCTCGCCACCTCGCTGCACGGTCTGGCGCTGCTGCGCACGGGCCGCGCGAGCGCCGCCGAACTCGCGGCCGTCATCGAGGGCACCACCGGGCTGCTGGAGCGGCTGGAGGCTGTGCGGGACGCCGCCGTACGCCAGGACGCGGCCCGGGACGTCTCCATCTCTCATAGCGACCTCGCGGCCGCCATGCACCTGAAGAGCCGGGCCACCGCCCAGACCCGGCGCCGCACGCTGCTGCAGACGACGCCGGGCGAGCTGGAGCGGTGGGCCACCGGCACCACCGGCTGACCGGATGCAGCGGCCCCTTGCAGCAGACGAACGACCGTTTGCTGCAAGGGGCCGCTACCCGTGCAGCACCCGTGTCCCGCCCGGGGCCGGCCTCGAAATGTCATCGCTCTCCGGCAGCACAGAACACCACCACCCACCCACCGAGCAGCACCCCACGACCCCCGAGCAGCACCAAGTGCTACCCGGGGCAGCACACACAGCAGCGCCCCGGACCTTCGCGGTCCGGGGCGCTGTTTGGGTACTCGGGAGGCCCCTACGCCTCAACGTACGACACGATCGTGATCGTCCGCAGGGCCGTCACGTAGAAGATCACGCGGACTCCGTCGATCTCGTCCGCGTAGTCGCGCAGCAGAGTGCCGGGCACCTCGGTGCCCAGCTCCGGGTTAACGCTGATCGCGACGATCGCTCGGTCCAATCGGTGCGTCTCGCCCGCGGTGAGCTTGGACAGCTGGGTGAGCGCTGGCTCCACCACGATGACCTGCGAGCGCCGTGGCCCGTGCTCAGGCGACACGGGGCTGCTCGTCAGCAAGACGGGCGAGATGCGCGTCGCGGGCGGTCTCCCACGGCACCCCGGTCTCCGGGGACGGGTAGCCGTTCGCGGCGATGTCCTCCAGCACCGAGGCGAGGATGTCGACCTTCGCGCGCTGGTCGGCCGCGTACGCGCGGACCGATTCGGCGGCGTGCTCATCGAGGGGCTGGCGTTCGGGCGCGGTGGCCGGCTGCTGGCTCATCCGGGGCTCCTGGGCTTCTCTCTGGGGTGTGCCACCACGGTATCGCCGGAGCGGGGCGCGGGAGCCGGTATGGACCAACCGGCTCGTGCTCGCCGGAAAAGGGCCTCAAGAGCCGGTGCGAACAGTCCGCGCGACACGACTTACAGACCCCGATAATGGCATTCATCGAGTCCATTATTGATATTCACACACATGCTGACGCCAGTGGGTTTTTTGTCGAAGAAGTTGTCCTTGCAGCCGTCGTTGTGGGCCGGAGCGTTTGCCCTGTATTCGGTCCCGTTGGCCCCTCCACTGAAATACCAAACGGCATACATAGATTGACCGTCGGACAGATCATCGCATGTCCAACCATGGTTGGTCGAATATTTGTACCCTGCATGGCCGCTAGTTTCCCACCCGGCGGGAGGATACGCATAGACGGTGTCTGCCGCCTGTGCGGGGCCAGAGGCGAGAGCTAACCCGGACGCTGCAAACGCCACTGCAGTCAGCATTTTTGCCACCCTGCGGCCAGCACGGTTTGCCCGCTGAGAAAACATGCAATTCTCCTCGTTCGTCAAAGCTGATGCATGCGACCGCCATTCCGTCATGGCGACGCTTTCGGGATTCCATACTGGGTCCGGAAGACCCTTCGGTCAAGGAGTCTGCTGCATCTACGTGGTCTTGACAATGATTTGCGATCACCTCAACATCCCGAGCCATAGGGCGATTTCAAAGTCGAGTTGATCTAGCAGGTGTGCTGGTCACGATGGTGTGATGAAGTCCCGTGGATGCGGGTGACCTTGCTAAGCCGCTGCGCCAGGAGACGCCTCCAAGGTCCGTTCCGCCGAGCACGCCACGCCAGCATTGAGCGGTCACTGGATCTCCGAGGGATTAACTGACCAGCACCGATCCAAGATCATAAGGTTTTTCAATCGCTCTGGCCTCCGTCCAGCAATGCAGCTCGGCGGGCCGGTCACACAGGCCTACAGCACGCTCGAATTCGCGCTGCTAAAACCGTATTTCGAGCCACTTCACGTCTGTGAAGTTCACCTCCAGGCCCCGGGGGCGCCGCCGCCTGACGGAAATAGGCGTCCGCGATGGCCTCCGCGACCGCGTCATGTAGCTTGCTATCCGTCGCATCGTCCTCCTCTGCGGTGAGGATGGCAGCCGCGTGGGACGGGCTGACGGCCACACTGGTGTCCCGAACCTGACCCGCGCGTGAGGTGCCTTCCGGGCCGAAGCCGAAGTAGGCCTGGCAGGAGATGACCAGCCCGTCCGAATCAGTCATGTGATCATCAGGCCCGACCGGGCCTGTGGACAGAGGCCGGCGCCCGGCGGGCCGCACGGCGCTCGTCGGGGCGGGATGCGCTGGAAGTGCTGGGTGCGGGCCGTAACCGCTGGAACCGGTTTCCCCTACACCGAGCAGCTGCTGTCCCGCAGCCTCGAGGGTTGGGCGTCGGCCGCCCTCGGCTGGAGGCTGGCCCCCGCAGCGCAGCCCCGTTGTTCGACGTCGATGGCCGTCGGGTACTGGCCGGTCATCGGCAAATGTCTCCCCATTCACTGGGCCGCCTTCCTGGGCGGCCGCCTGACCGGTCATTTTCGGCTTCCGTTGGCTGGATGAACGCCACTCTGCGCCGAGTTGGCACGATTCCTCGGCAGAGTGAGGGCCACTCGGGCAGCATACGCAGCGAACGTGTCTGACTACTTTATGCAATTAGAGGGGGGCCGATGGCTCGGGGTACCGATACGGACTTCGCCACAACGCTGGGGATGTTGCACACCGCCGTCACGAACGCGGGCAACGATCTGCGGGACGCACTCGGTAAGAGCGTCGAGAAGCTGGAGACGAGCGGGCAGGCCGCCCAGCAGGACACGACCCGGGCCGTGGTCGACGAACTCGGACGGATGCGCGCCAATCTCCGGGAGACGCGGGACCGGTTGTCTGCCGGTGGGGAGATGCTGAACGCGGAGGTGCGCCAGGCCGTCACCGAGCTGCGGACCGAGATGCGCGACGTACGGACAGCCGTCGAAGGCATCGCCCCTGCGCCTGTGACCCCGGAGACCCACACACCCTCGTACCAGCCGGTCGCCCGCAATGCAGCCGGCCCTGAGGCATCTGGCTTCTTCGGCACCTCACCGGAGCCGTCCCCGGTGGCAACAGCCTCCGAGCACAGCGAACCTCCGGCAGCACCTAGCCTCTCTGTCACGATCCCGGCGCAGCGCGACAGCAGCGACACGGAGCCCCCGGGCGCCTTGCCGGCGGTGGAGCTGATCAAGCAGGCCGTTCGTGACGTCCTCGCCGAAGAGCTTGCCCCGCTGTCCGCCCTCCTGACAGAGCAGGCAGCCAGGCCCGGCGACGGACTCACCGTCGTACGAGACGACGTACGGGCATACCTGGGTGAGACGGTCAGGGAACTACGCGAGCAGCTGGACGCGGCCCGGCAAGAGGCCCGCGCCGAGCTCGCCGCGCTCAGGGAAGAGTCCGCCTCACTGCGAGACGGACTGGAGCAACTGCGTCCTCAGCCCGACGATGGGGAGCCCGCGGCCGCCGAGGTGAACGCGGAGCACAGCGAACTCCTCAAACAGGCCGCCCGGGTCTCCTCCATCGACCTGCTCTGCCACCGCGACGTGTGGGAGTTCATTACCGTTCAGGCCGGACGGCATCCACACTTCCGTGTACCCCCGCAGGTCACCGACGAAGGCCACGAACGGATCCGGGCCGCCCTTTCCGGACGCTCCCTGATCGCCATGCTGATCAGCCTGCACGCCGTCGGACACACAGCCAAGAAAGGCGACGGCGACCGAGAACTGGCCGCCACCCTGTACGAGCGGATCCAGGCCAGCCTGGCCCGTCTCACCCCGCAGGGGCAGCCGGTCACCATCACCCTGGACGACCGCTCCGTCGCCTCCGACGACGTCCCTCCTTCCGATGACACAACCCCTGGCGATACCCCGGAGCCGATCACCAGCCTCCCCGCCACTGCCACCGACGGCAGTCACGAAGACGAACTCCAGCAGGGCCCCTCCGGGAAGGGCGCCGACGCCGGCCGGACCCCCTGATCAGCGGTACGCACTGCGGCTGCCCACAGATCGTGGGCAGCCGCAGTGTGGCGCCGGTGGCGGGGGCTCCCACCCCAGCGTCGGTGGTCGAGGATCCGGGTGTAGCCGGGCTACAGGTCGATTTCGATCTGTTCCACGTCGGTGAATTCCACCAGCAGGTCGTGGGCGCGGTGCCCGTCGTCGCGGAAGTAGTGCTCGCCGATGCCCTGCGCGGCAATCTTCAGGAGTTGCTGTTCGGTGGCGCCCTGGTCGCGGGCCTCGAACAGTCGCTCCGCCCAGCGTGGGGCCAGTGCCTGGGTGATGTGCCGGATCCGGGCGTCATCGGTGGTCCCCGGGGCGGCGGTGAAGCCGAAGCGGGCCCGGGTGGAGATGACGATGCCGTCCGAGGCCGCCGCCTTCTTCTTGGCCTTCTCCCTGATCTGCGGCTGCCAGCGCTTCTTCACTTCACGCTCTATGCGTGCGGCGAGGTCCTTGCGGGGTTTCTTGATCTCGTTCTTCATGTACCGCTCCACGGTGCGCTGGGACACCCGCAGCATCCGAGCGACGGCCTTCGTGCTCTTCAACTGCTTGACCAGGTACCGCATCTGCGCACCGGCCGACTTCGGAATCGGGCGGGTGAACGCCTTCTCCACCGCCTTGTCCAGGCCGTCCCCGAGAAGTTTGTCGACCATCTGCTACTCCTCGTCGTCGGCGGCCTTGGCGCCGCCCTCGATGATGGCGGGCGTGCCGGTTCCGGGCGCGGTGGGGAAGCGTGCGGCGAGGCCCTCCAAGAGGCGGGCGTAGGCGGCGCGTTTCGGCGGCCGGGGCTCGGTGCGTCCGGCCTCCCAGTTTCCGATGGCTTCGCGCCGGGCGTTGAGGGCTGTCGCGATCTGGTCCTGGCTCAGTCCGGCTGCTTCACGTAGGCGCTTGCGTTCGGCGGGGTCTGGCAGGGGGGCCTGCGCGACCTGTTCCAGCAGGGCGTCGACCGCGCTGAACATCGCGTGTTCGTCATTGGGCACAGGGGTCACCTCCGTACGGCACCTTACATGAATCACTCACAAATGACGTGTGGATCGCGCATGGATCGCACATCGGTGTTACGTTCTCCGTACCTACTGGAGATCAACATGATTCAGGTGGTCGACGACCACGAATGAGGAGAACGTCCATGGCCATCCAGGAGCGCCGGTGAAGGAGAGCGAACACCAGGACGTGCTGCACCGCCTGCTCCTTCCGGAGGCGACCAGTGCAGCCGTGGAGCAGGAGCTGCCGGTCGTCGTCCTGGTCGCCGGTCAGCCCGGTGCGGGCAAGACCGAGATCGCGGACCTGGTCCAGGCGGCACTCGACCACCGGGGTGGGGCTGTGCGGGTCTGCCGCGACCTCTACAAGCCAGTTCACCCCGAGTACGCCGCGTTCCTGGCCGCCGATATCCGCACCGCGGGTGTGAGGGTGCGTGCAGACACGAGCCGTTGGCAGGCTCAGGTCGAAGAACGTGTCCGTGCGTGCCGGTTCGATGCGGTCGTCGAATCCGCTCTCGCCGACGCCGCGGAGTTCCGAGTCTCGTCTGCGGCGTACCGGCGGTCCGGGCACCGGATCGAGATCGTCGTGGTCGCGACCGCGGAGGCATGGAGCCAGCTGGGGACCCTGGACCGTCTTTTGACCGGGGTAGCCAGCGGCGATGGCGGGCGGTACGTGGCCTGGGACAACCTCGACTCGTGTACAGCAGAGCTGCCGGTGACGCTGGCGGCCGTCGAAGCGGAACAGCTGGCAGACCGGATCACCGTGGTCAGGCGCGACGGCACAGTCCTGTACGACAACGAGCTCGTAGACGGCGTGTGGCAGCGCCGAACCGCTGCTGACCGAGCTGTGGTGCACGAGCAGCGCCGCCCCTGGAGCGCCCGGGAGACGGCTGTCTTCACCCGTGCGCTCACGCATGCCGAGGTCCGTGTGCACCGTGATCTGCCTGAGGACGAGCGGTTGGCTGTTCACCGGGACGTCGCTCGGGCCGCAGCGCTCGCCGAGCCGGTCCGCCGTCTTGCCCAGTCCTGCCGTCAGTCTCCCGGGGTCGACTACCACCGGCTCTCCAGGGCCGAGCACGCGTGGGTCTTCGAGGAGCTGATCACACCGTCGTACCTGAGCGGGATCATCCGCCGGGACGATCCGCGTGCGGTGTACGTACTGGGCCAGCCCGGTGCGGGGAAGCTCCGGGCCGCCAGGATGATCCGGCGCGTGATGCGACCGGGAACCACTCACCTGGTCGGAGACGACTTCAAGGCATCGCACCCGGACTACCGGCAGCTGCTTCGCGATGACCCCCGCAATGCCGGGGCCGCGATCCGGGCCGACTACCGCGCCTGGGTCGCCCAGGCGGAGCAGTACGTACGCCGCCACCGTGGTGATGTCCTCATCGAGGGGGCGCCCGGCAGCGCGGAGCAGTTCCTCGACAGCGCGCTTCCGTACGCGGCCGACGGCTACCCGGTCGAACTCGTGGTCCTGGGCGTACGCGAGGCGGACAGTCTGCAGGCAACGGCGCTGCGCTACGCCCGCTCCCTGCAGATCGGTGGCACCGGCAGGTTCACCACACGGGCTGGGCACGGCACATGCTTCCGCGCTCTGTCCGACGTCGTCACCCTCGCCGAACACCATCCGCAGATCGCCGCCGTCACCGTGATCCGCCGCGACGGGCAGGCCCTGCTGCGCCACGAGGCAGGCGGCCCGGGAAGCGCATCGTGGGCGCTGGCCGCGGAGCAGCTGCGCCCGTACACCGAGCAGGAGGCGGCCGGGTTTTTCAGGCTCCATCAGGGGCTGCGCCGGGCACTGCCCCGGCACCGGGACGAGCTCGAGGAGATGGCTGCGCTCGCCCGCCCGTTGATGCCCCCGCAGGTGCAGCCAGCCCGAATCGACCGGCCACACCCCACTGTCTGGCCCCTGCCCGTCCCCCACCGGGCAACGGCCTACGACTCGTTGAGCTCCCTGAGCCGGGCCGCGTAGACCGCGGCGATCTGGGCCGCCTCCTGCGGGTCGGCGTTCACCAGCTGCGCCTGATCAGCGAGCGCGGCCTGACGGCCCGCCTTCAGTTCCTCGATCCGCTCCTCGTCGGGCACCCCCGAACGGTGCTCAGAGGCGAGCTGGGTGCTGTACCAGAGCACCACATCCCGGACGATGTCTGCGGCCTGCTCGTCTTCACCGCCCTCAAGGTGCGAGAAGTCGTGGGGTTCTGCATACGGGTCGGACACGGTGCTGACCACCTCTGATGCGGATCTTGAATGGAGGTTGGTCATTGTCCTCCCCGCTCCACAGTCCGGGCGGAGCCTGGCGGGGCGCGGACGGCCGGTGAGCGCCGCTGCTTGGGGGGATGCTTTTCCAAGAGGCCCCGGGCGGACATAGGTTGGGGCGAAGGTGATCATCTTTCGGGGGTTGATGTGGCGGGTAGGGATCTGCGGGCACTGTTCAGCACGAACGACCGCGGTCTGGCGAGCGCGGAGGCGTTCACCAACCGGCAGCTGCAGTGGGAGCTGGTCGCAGCCGCGCTGACCGGGCATCTGCGGCACGTCACCGACGCCGGGTTCGACGTCGAGGACCTCCAGTGCCCGCGGAACAACATCATGGTGTTCCACGGAGTCGGCGGGATCGGTAAGACAACACTGTCCCGCAAGCTGGAAACGGCGCTCACCGGCGGCAGCCAGCGGCCCGCCCAGTGGGACGAACCCGCCTGGTCCGGTGAACGGATCCTGCCCGTACGCATCGACCTGGCCCGCTCCGCCGGCACCGATTTCGAGCACATCGTGCTCACGATCCGCGCCGCGCTCGCCGAACTGGGACGCCCGCTGCCCGCCTTCGACATCGCGCTGCGCCGCTACTGGGAGCACCAGCACCCCGGCGAAAGCCTGGAGGAGTACCTGCGCCGCGGTGGCCTGGCCGCCCGGTTCGGCGAGGCGCTGCCGCAGCAGATCCAGTCCGCCCTCGCCGACGTCGCCCAGACGCTGCTTCTGCCGGGGACCGTCGGCTCCGCGATCGGCCAGATCACCGGCTCCCTGGCGCGGGCGCTGCGTGAGCACCGGCAGACCGTCCGAGCGCTGGCCGGATGCGCGCGCCTGTCGGACCTGCTGGAAGCCGAGGCCGACCTGGAGGCGCTGTCCTTCTACCCGCACCTGCTGGCCTGGGAACTCGCCCAGCTGCCCGCAGCCAAGAAGGTCCTGCCGGTGATCCTGCTGGACACCTTCGAGGACGTGGGGGACCGCACCCACCGCGACCTGGAGCGCCTCATCCAGCGTGTGGTCTGGCTGATGCCCAACGCGTTCTTCATCGTCACCGGCCGCTCACGCCTGCAATGGGCCGACCCCGCTCTGCAGGGGCAGCTCGACTACACCGGCCCCACCGCATGGCCCGGCCTGGTCTCTCCCGCCGCCGTCCCGGCCGCCCGCACCGCCCGGCCGGACCGGGGCCGCGGGCGGCAGGTCCTCGTCGGCGACTTCTCCCCCGAGGACTGCGACGACCACCTCGTGCGCCGGCTCACCCGCGACGGACAGCCCCTCATCGACGAGGAGATCCGCCAGGTCATCACCGACCGCTCCCACGGGCTGCCCCTCTACCTCGACCTGTCGGCCATGCGGTTCCTGGAACTCCGCCGCACCGGGCACACCCCGGCCCCGGCCGACTTCGACCACGACTTCCCGGCACTGATCGCCCGTACCCTCTCCGACCTCACCGCCGACGAACGCCACGTCCTGCGCTCGGTCAGCCTGCTCGATGCCTTCGACCTCACCCTGGCCACCGCCACCGCCGGCCTGGCCCACGAGGCGCCCGCCCTGCGGCTCATCGAGCGGCCCTTCGTCCGGGAGAGCCCCTTCGGACTGTGGCCGTACCACCTGCACGGCCTGATCCGCTCCACCGTCCGCGGCGCCGACGACCAGGCCGACGACCGCTGGTCGCCGCACGACTGGGAGCAGGCCGCGAAGCGGGCCCTGGCCGCCCTCGGCGAACAGTGGCAGGCACACACCGGACGGAACCGGATGCTGCTGGTGGGCTGCCTGCGCCAGGGCCTCGCCCTCGCCCGCGACTTCCGCCTCGACCTCGGCTGGCTCGCCGACGCCGCCTGGACCTACGTCAGCGACTCCGTGTGGGAGCCCCTCGCCCCGCCCGCCCCTCGGCACCGGACCACGACCACGCCGGAGACGGCTGCCGACGCCCTGGTCGAGACGCTCAGCACGCTCGCCCGCCGCCAGCACGAACACCGGGAACACACCGCCGACCGCCTCAACGCGGTCATCGCCACCGGCCTGCTCCCCACAGAACTCCACGAGATGGCCGTCTACTACCTGGCCAAAGCACAACGAGATCTGGGCCGCAGCGACGACTCCCGACACGGGATGCAGCTCGTGGCCGCTGGCGGCGGCCGCCTCGCCCCCGCCGCGCGCCGCGGCCTCGCCCACCTCGCCCGCCTCGCCGGAGACTTCCCCACCGCCCTGGCCACCGCAGAAACACTCGGCTGGCCCGGCCGCCACCACCGCGTCCTCGGGGACGTGTGGTGGGTTCAGGGCGACATGGACCGCGCGGCCGGCGCGTACGAGGCGGCACGGACCGAGGCCGAGCAGCACGGCGTCGCCGGCGAACGGGCCACATCCCAGGCGCAGCGCGCCTTCGTCCTCGCCTTCAGCCACCCCGGCCGGGCCGACGACGAGCTCGACCTCGCCCAGCAGCTGCTGTCCGGACTCGACCTGCGCGCCACCACACTCACGACCCAGATCGCATCCCTCGCACGCGATGCCGGAACCGACAGCAGCGAGCTCGAAACCCGCGCCGAGGCACTGCGTACCGAGAGCAGCGTCGCCGGTCTCCTCCCCACGCAGGTCACCCTCGAACTGGCGATGTGCTTCCACCACGCTGTCGTCGGCGCCGACGACGTTGTGTCCGCGACGATCTCCCGGCTGCGCGACCTCACCCGAAACGGCGACTACGCCTACTACGCCGACATCGCCCGCTTCATGGCCGGACTCCCCCTCGACGGTCCCTCACCAGCGCGGTGGCTCGACGGAGAACAACCCACCCGCAGGCGGTGGCGGCACCTTGTCACCGCCCGGCGCGAACACCACGCCCCCCGGTGACACACAACGGCCCCACCGGAACAACCGGCAGGGCCCGAAATGCTCAGTCCGTGCTGGCGTTCTTGCCGACCAGACCGGACAGCAGCTCGACCAGCTTCGCGTTCACGCTCCGCTGCTCAGCGATGAAGTTGTCGAGCTTCTGGTCCAGGTTTCCGACCTGGAGCCGGAGCGCGGTCAGGTCACTCTTGACGATGCCGAACTCGCGGTCGGCCTTCTGCGTCGTCTCTTCGTAGCGGCGAGTCAGCGCGGACAGCTCGCTCTGGGCGATGGGGTCTTCAGGCATGGTCGGCTCCCGGGTGTGTCGTGGCGGCGAGGCCGTCCGGCCTCGATTGTCGCAGGCCGCCGTGCAAGGACGGTAGCCGGTCCTCAACGGCAGCGGCCCGGTCGAGGAACAGCGGCACCGTCCGGTAGGCGGCGGGCCTACCGGACGGTGGCGTACCAGGTGGTGTCGTCCTCGAAAACGCGGTCGTCCAGCCGGAACACCCTGATGTCCTGGTCCGGGTCGTAGCGATCCTGCTGGAGGACCTTGAGCCAGCGGTGCGCGATCTCGATGTTGTAGGCGACCAGATCCGTAGCGGTGCGAGCCCAGCGATCCCAGTCATCGGGCGACGATGTCTCCAGCCGGTCGATGTCCGTAACCCGCAGATGGACGTGCTGGTCGGGATCAACGGCCAGCGGCCGTACCTTTCTGAGCGCTGCGGAGCGTCCCGGCCGGAGCAGGGCCGCTACGTCGGCCAGTGGCAGTTCGCGGATCCGCTCGACCCTCGTGAGGTAAGACGCCTGGTACATCGCGAGCGCGGCCAGCAGCACGGACATGTGCGCGTCCAGGGCACTCCCGCCCGCGGACGGGTAGAGGCGGGCGTAGAGGTCGCCGTCGCCGGGCAACGCCCGGAAGGCCAGTTTCCGCGCCTGATTCAGGCATTCGGTGAAGACGGGCACATGGTTGGCCACGCCTGCCCGGATCTCCCACCAGTCCTGCTCGCTGCTCTGAGTTCCTTCGCCGTCCGGGGGCATTTTGGCGAGCGTGTGTGGCTCGTCCAGGACAGGCTGCAGCATCACCTGGAGATGGACGCCGGGGAAAACGACGGGTTGGCCGGTGGTGACCAGGTGCATCATCTGCCGCACGGCCGAGGCAGGGATGTGGTCGTCTGCCCATTCGTGGCCCTCCCCGCACAGCAGGCGGGCATCTCGACCAAAGGCGATAAGAGTGATTCCGGTGGTCGCGCCGCAGGACGGGCAGCTCACCGGCTCCTCCAACTCCCCCGCCACTTCCGGGGTGTACCTGCCGATCACCAGCCCGCACTCCGCGGTCAGGCGTACCTCTCCTGCCTCGGTCACTGCCCGCCTCCCAGCAGCGGCACGTCCACTATGTGCTCCCAGGTGATGAACTGCCGGTCGTGTGCCTGGGCGACCAGCGAGAGCTTGTCCGCACGCAGCGTCACCGGTTCGCCAGGGTGGTCAGACATCAAGACTTTCATCGCGCGCCGGTCGGCGCGTACCTCTCCCGCCATGCCGTATGCGAGCGACTGGTGAGGGTAATACCCGGCAGGCATCACGGGGTTGCGCCCACCAGTGACATCCACATCGATCTGGGTCGTCAGCTGCCAGAGGCGGCGAGCGGGAGCGCCAGGACGTGCCGCGCATTCCACGGCAACCCGGCCGATTGCCGGGCGATCAAATGTGAGGTCGAACGGTGCGATGGTCGCGCACTCCTGGCGGACCAGCTCGACGATCGTGTCGAGCTCCTCGTCTTTGTAGTCCGCGACGGGCCCGCCGTGCATGACCGTGGTGTGCACCCAGCGGGCCTCCACCGGCGCCAGGCCCGGCCGGTGGGTGAGTTCCCGGTACGGTCCGACGAGCTTCTCCTCTACGACCGCCGGGTCGAACAGGATGTGCCAGTGCAGGTCCGGCCGGTTCGCCGGCCACGCATGAGCGCGTGCCTCGACCTCGGCATAAAAGTCTTCCACCAGTAGTGCCCCTCCCGTACGGCTGATGCGCAACCCACGCTACTGATCAGAGCACCGGCCCGACCGCTAGTTCTAACAGGACGCCCCAGGAGTTGCCGGACGGGACACCCGTGCGGCTCGGTGTGTGGCTCTCCAACGCCCGCACCCGGCGAGGCGGCACCGCCCCGGATCACTGAACCCCTTACCGACCTCCTGGCAGCCGCTCAGAGCAGCCCGAGCGTGGTGTGGACGGTGACGGGTCCGGCCCGGACCGCCTGCGCGATCCACTCCGGCCGCGGCTGCGCGGCACGCTCCAGCCGGTACTGCTCCTCCTGCGCCTGGCGCTCCGCGTCCGCAATCCACCGCCGGGTGCGCTCCAGGTCCTGGAGCTGTACCCGCTCCAGGACCTGGAGGGCGTAAAGACGATCGACGGCGAGCGATTCGGACATGCGTTCGATGTTACGTGGGCCGGGATTGCCCAGCGACACCAGCAGCGGTCACCGACCGGCGGTCAGCCATCCTCCGGCTCGGGGTGCCGAACGAGACGTTTAACCGCCTCCTCGATCTCCCGTCGGCGCTGCGGATTCCCGGCGGCGAGCTCCACGATCCGGGCCCGCACTGCCTCCGCCGTCTCCACGGTCAGCTGCCCTTCCTGAATCTCCATCCAGGCGGAATGTTCCAGCGCAATCAGGTCTTCAGGGATGTCGTCAGTTGCCACGCCGGGATCTTAAGCGGCGGGTCTGACATCGGCCCGGAACGCCGTCAGGCGGTAGGGCAGCGCAGATTTCAGTCGCCGGCCGGGGGCTCGGGCTCTGCGACGAATGTGCCCTTGCCGCGGACGGTGATAACCAGGCCCCGTTCCCGGAGTTCCCGCACCGCCCTGCCCGCGGTCATGCGGGCGATGCCGTAGGCCTCCGCCATGGCCAGCTCGCCCATCAACCTGGCTCCGACTGGCAGGCGGCCGTCCGCGATCTGCTGCGCAATGTGGTCCGCGACCACCACGTACACCAGCTGCGGGCCGGCGGGATTGATGACCGGCATGTCGTCGTCAGGCATACAACTGACCGTAGAACCCCCCTCACCTGCAAGGACACACATAGTGCTGCACATGGCCCTATAGGGCGCTATAGGGTGGTCGCCTCAAATAAGACCCCCGCAGCCGATTGCGCGGCCCGGGGGTATGGACCACCTGAAGAAGCAGGCAGCCATGGATGAGACTACGCAGCAACGGCAGGACGCGGGAAGCGATCCCGGCCACACGCAGGCCGCACTCGGCACGAAGAAGATTCGGATGGACGCCGCGTACAAGGCGTTCCTCGACCACGCACAAAGCTGTACTGGTTCCTGCGCGACCGGGGTGAACTGCGAAGCGGCCACAGTCCTGCAGCACGCCTGGCGCGACTTGAAGAACAACGTCACCTCCCACCACACCGGTAGCGGGGCCGGGGCCGGTCGTACATAGTCCCCGATGATGTCCTTTCCGGCTTGTGCCGACTGCAGATAGAGCGCCGCGAGCGAGCAAGAGGACTGTGCCTTTGCCTCCGCCCCTTCTTCCATGCTGTGGCGCGACCGTATGCGGGTGCTTCGGGGACGATGTTCAGCTGGCCCGGCCCGAACACGGGGCGCCCCGCTGAGGGCTTATGGCTGCTCGCTGGACGCGGGGTGGGGCTCGTGGCGGCGGGTGAACTCCTTGGCCAACTCGACGCGGGAGCGGTGCGGGCCCCCCGAGGTGGTGCACCGGGCCTCGATGCCTTGACCGCAGTCGGGGCAGGCCACCTCGTACACTCGCCACGGCCGCTGCGTGCGCTGCGTGCGCTGCCGCTCTTTACGCTCCTCGATGATCGGCCGCATCCGCTCATCGTGGGGCACGCCCTGCGCCTCATCGGCTGTGGTGTCCGCGAGGCACGGCAGCCCCTTGCCGGCACCACAGCGGGGGCAGCTCCCCTTCAGCCGGCCCTTGCTGTCGACCTGCCGGTAAAGGCGTCCCTTTCCCGATCCCCGCGCACGTCGCTGCTGTCCCTGGCCGGGTTCGGCCGGAAGCCCTGCGCGCTCCCTCCACGTGTCGATCTGCGCCCGGCGCTGCGGACTGATGCTGACCTCATGCGCCGCCTGCACGAGCGCGTGGACCTTCGCGTAGAAAACGTCCGGGTCCATGAATCGAGGGAGGCGGTTGAGACCGTCGAGGAGGGCGTTCAGATGTTCGCTCCTGGCCGCCGCGACGGCGGCCAGGTAGTCGGTGGCCGCCGTGATCACGTGGTTCTCCGACTCGGAACTGTCGTCCTTGGCGACCGCCTTGGCGAGCTTCAGAAGCCTGCTGGCCTTTTTGTGGCGCCGATCGGCCGCGGCCCGGCCGAGGCTGGCGAACAACTGCTGCCGCTTGGCGACCTGCTTCTCAATCCAGAGGCATCCATGACGCAGGGCGGCATCCACCTTTTCCTGCAGACCCGGGCTCACACCCGTGAGGCCGATGATCTCGCTGCACACCGACTCCGCCAGGGCGATGGACTCGGTCCGGCGCGCGTAGAGCAGCTTGCGGATCAGTTCTTGCGCCCGGGTGTCCTGCGCCGATTCCTGCTTCTTGCCCGGCGTCCACTTCGGTGCCGGGGGCGTTTTGCGGGCCTGGATGATCTGTTGGACCGCCGGCGTCGATAGGCCTCGGCTGGTGATCTCGCAGTCCTCGAGGCCGAACCACTCGGTGGGCCGGGCGAAGGCCTCGGTTCCGATCCGGACCTGGCGGGTTGTGCCCTGGCTGTCCAGACGGATGCGGTGCACGTACCAGCGCTCGATGAGGGTGTCGCGGTCTACCGGCACGGACAGGCCGAGCACCGGCTCGCTCTCCTCGTCCCATACCGGGGGCACCGTCTGGTCCAGGTGCATGCGCAGGCGCTGGTGTGGGAGGTGGATGTCGACAACTGAGCCGATCGGTGCCCCGTCGGGCTGGGTGAACTCGAAGTCGGCCTGTTCGCCGCGGTGGTGCAGCCACGCCGCAGCCGCGGATTTCACGTACAGGTGGTCGGCGCTGGAGACGCCGCGGGCCCGGCGCCCGCACACGTGGGGATGTCCGTCGGGGCCGGGGTGGTGGGCGAAGTGGCAGACCCGGTCGGTGTACAGCTTCGTGGTCAGCTGCAGGCCGCAGCCGCCCAACAGCAGTCCACACCAGAACGAGTCACCTTCGTGTCGCTGCCGGAACGCGTCCAGCTCGATCGCCTCGAGCGGCAGCATGAGCGGCTCGTCGGAGTCCACACCGCCCAGGACTGCCGTCTGGATCTGCCGCCTGTCGTCCACCATCAGCACACCCCTCCCCCAACGCATCTTGCCAGCCAGTCTGTTGGCGACGCCGATTCCAACGCAACCGCTCATTAATCGGGATTACTGCTGGGCGGGCGGCGCGGCCGCGATCATTGGGTAGTGACGAACTGAGGTCAGCGGCCAGGAGTTATATGGCATGCGCTGTCTGCCGATCGTCACTTCACGACGCCATGTCCTCGCTCAACGGCTTCCTGGCGAGCTCGGCCAGGTGCTGCGACCAGTCATCGGAACGCACCGGCTGCGCCACGGCGGGACTGTCTGCACCGACGGGGTCAGCCAGCTCGGTGCGGCACGGCTTGCACAGCCCGTCCTCGCGGGCCGGGCCGGTCAGGAAGATCCGGCACCCGCACTCGCCGCAGGAGCCGCGTGGCGGGCCCTCCGGCTCACGCGATGCTGGCAGCGGCGTGGCTCCCCCGTCGATCGCCTGCTGGAGCTCGCAGTCCCGGCAGACCTCGGACGGTCCGGACCTGCTGCCGTGCTCAGGGCACAGGCCCTGGGCGATGCGCTGGGCTCGCTGCCGGGCGTCGGCCTTGTCCTGGACGATCTCGGCGCAGACCTCGCAGGCTGCGCCAGTCCGCCAGATCACGCCGGACTCACAGTCCTGGTAGCCGCAGCCCCAGCGCGGCAGCGCCACACCAAGCAACCACCGGCCCGGGTCGCGGATGTCCAATGCCAGCACCTTGGCGAACCGGGTGGTCAGCCGGTGGTGCAGCCGCTCCGGGTCGATCCCGCCCGCCAGCTGACGGCCGACCTCCCGGGCGATCTTCCGCTCCATGAATGGGTTGTTCACCCGGGCCAGCAGCCAGTGCACCGGCTCCAGCACCGCGTAGATCTCCTGGCTCATCGCCAGCTGCGGCCCGGTGTAGGACAACCGCACTGACCCCCCGCCGTTGCTGCGCTTTTCGTCGTTCGGCTTAGAGAGGACGGGCTGGCTGTTCTCATCCGCGCGCAGCGCGAGACCACCATCAGCTTTCGTACGCGTCTTCGCGTCAGCCGGGTTTTCCACAGCTTCAACTACCGGTACCTCGCCTACGGCGGATGAGAACAGCGCGCGCCCGTCATCAGGTGAGTCAGTCCTAGGTGATTCCTTATACGCGAGGGATCCCTCATCAACCGACAGACCCGATCCCTCACCAACCAACGGACTTGCAGAACTCTCCGAAGCATCGTCCACAGGCTCCGGCGTAGTGTCCGCGACCGGTCCACCGAGCTTCACAGCGGCTGACGGAGCGATGTCGTGGGCGACGAACTGGTGACGGCCTTGCGCGCCCGCGCGTCGCTGTACCGTCACCCACCCAGCCGCCTCCAGCTCGTCGACGACCACACCGGCCGCAGCCGCCGTGATGGGCTGGCCGGCCTTCTTCCCTGAGTGGTGCACCAGGTGCCCTGCCAGTTCGCCCTCGGTCAGCGCGATGCGCATCTGCTCCGCGAACGCGATCACCGCGAACGCGCGCAGCTGCCGGGGCGTGAGGTCCTCCGCTGCCGCCACCGGCAGCCACACGAACGACTCCGCACGCTTCATCGGCCGCGTCATGCGCACCGCCGACGTGCCACGGCCGCCGGGCAGTGTCCGGCGCTCCGACTTCAGCTCGATCACGCCGTCCGGCGCCGGATACGAGAGCAGCTTCAGGCCCCGCTCCACCGACGCCTTCGACAGCCCCAAGTACGAGGCGATCGTCGCCGCCTTCGCCTCGCACCCCTCCGGGCGCGCTCCGAGCGCCTTCACCTTCATGTACACAGGCAGCGCGACATCGCCGTAGAACGGTGACGACACGAGCCGCATCGGTACCTTCACCCGCTGCCGGCGAACCGGCGTGCCATCGCCATCGGTCGGCCCCTGTGCGGCCTCAGCCGCCCGGGAGCTCATCGGGCCACCGCCACGGCAGGAGCGGTGGAGACCGCAAGGGCCGAACATTTCAACGCTGTCTGTGTCGCCTTCGGGCCGGTGTATCCGCCGAAGCGGGCACCCCCGTCTGGAGCAGTCCGAACCTGTGTTTCCTCATCCATCCGCCGACCCTGCAACGGTCGACCTGTGGACAGAGGCTGGGAAGTCGCGGCCAATGTCTCCGCTCCCGCAGAAATCTTGAGACTCGTCCCGCCACACGGGACGACGACCTCGCGAACGCCGCCGTCGATGTAGTTGTTGATGACCACCGAGAGCGGGTGCACGAGTGGGGCGGCTGGCGCGGCGGCCGCGCTCATCGATGCGTCCAGCGCGACTGGGGGATACACCGGGGGATGCACTCAAAGATGTGTGTGATGTGGGACACATTGCCTTGGGGTGGGATGCTGTTGCACAAGGGCATTCGGCCCGGTGGCATACGCCGCACGCCATGGCGGAGCTGACAAGGGGACACCAGGTCGTGCACTATGACAACGACCTCCTGTTCTTGTGTAACGGCAACGGAGGGCCGCTCCGGAAGGAGCGGCGGTGCTGCGAGGGCCCTGTGGTGGGGACCTTGTGGTGTGTGGCCTTGGTTAGGGGCCGTCCCGCTGGTTAGTGGCGGGGATTTTGCAGTTGAGTTGAAGAACGGGCTCGATGAGCCGGAGCTCGGAAACCGGGTGGTACCGGATTCTGAGCGGCCGACCTGGGTGGTGAATCCAGGCGGCAGACGGGCCGCAGATGCGCTGTCGTGGGTGGTAGAGCCACTCCAAGCGCGGCGGCCGGTGGCGTTAGGTCACCCCAACCCCCTTCCGGAGGCTGGCGTCAGCATGCGCGACAGCGGCCGGAGCAACATGATCACGTTGCTCAAACGGCCTAGCTGCGAGAGTAGTTCCGCAGGGTTGGGTAACCTGCATATCGCGCTCACCCTTCCCTTTCCGAAGGCTGGTCGACTGGGTGGGATCTTCTCCCACCCCGAGAGCCTCCGTGGACTTGCTCAAGGTCCTGGGGGCTTTTGCTGTTGTCGATCAAGCTTGGCGCAACCCTATCCCCTGATTCCGGCATACCGGGGCGGGGAAATCGCAGTCTGCCCGACCTGCCGGAACTACAGCGAAGGCTGAGAGCGCGGTTGGCCAAACAAGCTGAATCTTCAGCAGGCAGACGGGCCGTCACTATCATCGACCACCCCGAAGTTTGCGTAGGTGAGTCACGAACGTGCGGGTACTCAGCCTGCAGAACCTGGCCAAGGTCGCTGGACACCATCGACAGGGATGGCAGTGAGTGGCGGTCGCCCCGGAGGGCCTGCTTGCCGAACAACAGGGCACTATCTAGATCACCTTGGCGCGCAGCTACGACCTCGAGCGTCACCCGAGCCTCCGCGATTCGTATTGGTGCACGCTCGACACCATCGAAGTCCGTGCGGGCTCGGATTACCTCGTTCGCCAACTGCTCAGCCATACGGTCCTCGCCCATCTTCCGATAGGCGTCCATCCGGTAGAAGTCGAATTTTTCGGGGTCGACCATCCAGCAATAGCCGGCCCTTATCGACAGCCACTTCAGTCATTAGGCAGTCACCAGGCCATGGTCGGCAGGAAGCGCCGACCGCTGAGCCGCCCAGCCCGAAACGACATCAGGATCTGTCGACGTGCGGACGTGCTCAAATCCCTGGTCACGGTAATAGGCATGCAGCCGCGGGTTGGTAGTCCAGGCATCGAGGCGAAGCCACAAGGCACCTTGCTTCGCCGCCTGGTCGCCTGCCCAATCGAGGATGCGCGCACCCAGCCCGGTCCCGGCGTACTTCCGATCGACCGTCAGCTTGTGTACGTAACGAGCTGGCTCTTTGCGCTCCTCTGGAGTCCAAAGGCGAAGATCAGCGTCTTGGTCCAGTGTGATCGTCGCAACCGCATCAGCGTCGATCGACTCCTTCACCAGGAACACCTCGCCAGCGCGGATGCTGGAGAGGATATTTTCAGCAGGGAACGGCTTGGACCACTGGTCGATGCCCAGCGGAGCGAGCCAGGCCGCGCTGTCCGTACGGAAGCGAAGCAGACGGTGCAGGTCTGCCTCTTCGGCGCGGGTGATGATCACTCCGCTCCCCACTCGGATCGGGGGCGCTGCTCGAAGTCGTCGGGGTTCTTGGTGCGCTCGTACACGATGACGTGTCTGTCGCCCGGCACGACGTTGAGGGTGCATTGAACAGGCTCCCCGTCGGTTGCGAACGTGGTTACCACGTGCTCAGCCACCGGTGTTCCAGGTCCGAGCTGCAGTCGGCGAACCTCTTCTGGCGTGGGCATCCGCACGTAAATCTCATCGAGGGCGCGGACCAGCTCCTTGTCGAGCTCGGCAAGGACTTGGTTGGTGCCGCGGGCAACATCGCGGGGAGTCATCCACTCGGTGCCCTCTACCAGGGAAAGCGCCACATACGAGTCATTGAGGTTGTAGGGCTCGCCGTCCAGTCGCCTGGTGCGCCGGCGAGCAGCGACCAGCTGGCGATCATCGAGCTGGAGACGCTCCTGCACGATGCGGCTGGGTTGGACGATCGAGACCTCGATGTCCTGGCTGGGACTGCGTTCGTCGCCTTCGGCAGCCAGCAGATGGGCGTAGATGTCGACCTCGGGCGGCTTACGTCGAAACTCGCCTTGCGGTCGATAGACCAGCGGGCGGATCTCCCTGACGAAGTATCCCTTCGGCCGCTGGGGAACGATCAACCCTTCATTGACCAGCAGAGTCAGGCCCTGACGGACGGTCGAACGAGCGCTGGTCCCATACGTCTCTCGAAGTTCGGCCTCGGTCGGCAGCTTGCTGCCAGGCGGCAGCGAGCCGTCGGCGATCTGCTTGCGGAGGTCATCCGCGATGCGCTGGTAGATCGGTGTTGTCGCCTTCATAGCCACATGTTTACCCCTCAGAGATCGCCATTGTCCAGTCAATGGAAACGATCCGTGCGTTCGGCTTGACGAGCCCTGACTGAGAGTGCCAGTCTCTGCACATCAGGCATTGTCTGGTCAATGCGCATCGTTCCTGCGGTGCGTAGTGGCCAGTCATTGCTTGCCCGTCCCTCCGGGGCGGGCTCCTACTGAAGGGAGCACCACCTCATGAACGTCACCCGCCGCCCCGCCGCCAGCCTCGCCACCGAGCACTTCGACACGGAGACCCAGGAGCTGCTGGACGCCATCGACGTGGCGCTGCCGGATTTCGGCGACATCGACCTGGACATCGCCTTCGGTACGCCGCTCGAGATGTACGGGCTGGTGACGTCGGACGAGTTGGCCCGATGGGACGCCGCGGCCGCGGTGACGAAGGGCAAGACCAAGGCGCGCGACGAGGTCATCGCGGAGTCCGGGGCGCGGCGGGAAGCGGCGAGGGACATCCTCGCGGCCGACCCGTCGATCACCGAGCTGGTGCGTGAGCGCCTGGTCGACGTCCTCCTCCCCTACGCAGCGCAGCTGCGCATCGCGCCGCTGGCCACTGCCACGGACCCCTTGCCGCTCGCGGCCTAGCTCCAGCCGGGTCCTCACGGACCCGGCTCCCCCACCCGGAACCGCCCCCGCGGGCGGCGCCGGATGAGGGAGCCGGACCCTCGGTCCCTGATTGACCGCTCGGAGGAAAGCCCCGCAGGGGTGAGTACGAAGGAAGCGGCCGTTATTTGAGAACTCAACAGCGTGATCCACCACCGCAGTACTGGCCGTGAGTACACCGGCCGGGGTGAGTGGAAACCCGTCGTGAGGCGCCATTACCCCTGGTGGTGGCAGTCGGCACGTGCGATGACCCGTCAGGCGCTCATTACTGATGGCGAGCACGGAGGGCCGACATCCCCACGACGTAAAAGAACGACGCGACACACTCCCAGACCCTCGGCACCCGGTCCCAGCCGAGGCGAGGAGGCGCGTCGGGACTGAGGGCACCTCGCTTCCCTCCAGCACAACAAGGCGAGCAGCGCGGCGGCAGAGGCCGCGCCCCCTGTTTGCAGCCCCGTGCTGCCCAGTCGCTCACCGCCCCGCCCTTCCCGGGGCGGTTCCGGTGAGCGGTGGAGAGCGCTGGGATTCCCCGCCGCCCTATGGAAGGACGCGCACATGATCGGCACCGAGCTCACCAAGCAGGACAACAGCCCCGAGCACGTCTTCACCGGCGCCGGCAGCTACACCGGACCGGTCCTCGCGGACATCACCTGCCCGGACGGCACTGTGCACGTCACCGTCGACCCGGCCGCGACCGTCGCTCGTGTCCAGGTCCGCACCGACGACCCGACGGGTCCGGTCGCCAAGGCTGTGAAGAACACCCGCATCCACCAGACCGCGGAGCGGCTGACCATCGTCGTCCCGCCGATCCCGCCCACCACGCAGCAGTTCAACCACGGCGGCGTGTTCGTCAGCGGGAACAGCTACTCCACCATGCAAATCAACGGCGTCACCTTCAGCGGCCAGGGAACCACGGTCATCGGTTCGACGGGCGTCGAGGTACTCGTCACGCTGCCCGCCAGGTCGGGCGTCAAGTACATCAGCGAGAACGGCAGCATCCACACATACGGCGTTCTCGCCGCGCTGAAGGCCGAGGCCACCAACGGCTCCGTCAAGGCCGAGACCGTCGGCCGCATCGAGGCCGAGGCAGACAACGGCAGCGTCAAGCTCTACGGCGTCCGCAACCGCAGCGACCTGGACGTCCGGGCTTCGGCCGGCAACGGCACCGTCAAGGAGTTCTGACTCACAACTGCCGCTCACCGTCCTGCCTTTGGGCAGTTCGGAGGCCTGACGGTTGCCTGATCCGCTCGCACCAGCCCCCGGGCCGGGACGGGCGGTGACGGGGAGCTGGACAGACCGTCCCGCACCACAACGACAGCCCCGAGGATCGCACCCCCGGGGCTGTCAGGACCTGAAGTGGAGGCCCAATGAACATCATCACACGCAACCAGGCCGACGAGGCCCTGCGCCGGGCGGAGGAGGCCGACCGCCGCAAGGCCCAGAACGGCGGTGGTCAGCGATGACGGACGCCGAACGCGCGGAGATGGAGCGCAAAGTGGCTGAGGCCAACCGGCAGTCGCAGGGCAACTCCGGGAAGAACGGCTGACCAACGGTGGAGACGCCCGGCATACGCCGTGCCCGGACCGCTCAACACCGGGCGGTCCGGGCGATCAGCACCCGCGGGCTGGCCCACCCGACGACCCACATCCTGCTCGCCGCCGCAGCAACAGCGGCCTCGACCGCGTGGGACGCAGGCCATCCCGTCAGAGACACCCACCCCATCCCGCAGGAAGACCGCCGTGGCCCGACCTGACGACCTGTACGCCCGCTACATGGCGGCACATACCGCCTGGGCAGCTCACCGCACCAACTGCACGAACTGCCGCACCCGGCGTCCCTGCCCGGCCGGCGCGCAACTTGTCGAGCGGTTCGCCCGGCTCCAGGACGCCTACCTCCAGCACCAGCGCAACCCCTGACACCTCAACGAAGAGGGACTCACATGACTGCCATGACTGCATGCCTTCACCAGCCGCAGTGCCCCTCGGCTATCGCCCCTGACCGTGAGGCCGCCCAGATCGTGGCGCACCACCCGGAGCAGGGCTGGAGCCTCCTGTGCAACGGCGTCCTGACCTTCGAGGACACCGGCGAGGTGCTCCCCGACGGACGGGTCGTCGCCCCGCACCGGCCGCTCACCAGCGGCATCGCCATCGCGGCCTGACCTGTCAACACCTCCCGGAAGAAGGCGACATGAGGTTCATCTACCTGCTCGGCATGGCCAGCCCGTTCGTCGTCATCGCCGCGGTCCTCCTGGCCCGCTGACCCCGCTCAGCGTCCTGCGTTGCCCAGTCGCCACCGGCCCGCCCAGCGCGGCCCGGTGGCGGTGGAGAGCGAAGGAGCACCCGCTTCCCCAGCTCTGTTCGGCCCTCGCGGCTGGAGAGCACCGTCCCGACTCCCCGTCCCTGGAGGACCTCGTGATCGCACTGCCCCTGTTCCTGCTCGCCGGTGGCGCCACCTGGCTGTTCTGGCGCTCCGACATGCGAGCGGGCGTCATGATCGCCGCGCTCGTCTGCGGCTACGCCCTGGCGACGTCGCCGCTCGCGACCGCGATCGACGGCATGGGCACCGGCATCGGCGCCGCCATCTCCAGCGCCAACGACAACGCTGCCGCCAGCAAGTGACTCCTGCCGCTTGCCCGTGGCTCCGCACCGCGAGGTGCGGGACCGCGGGGAGGTGACAGCCCCCGATCCCGCACAACCCTCTGACCGAAAGGAACCCACCCCGACATGAGCGACAGCGACGAGAAGTTGGGCTCGAACCTCTCCCAGCTCATCCAGCAGCTGGAGAAGATCGAGTTCACGACGGACCGCGACCTCTACCAGTACGCCCGGATCCTGCGGGCGATCGGCATGGAGCTCCACATGCGGATCGGCATGGACGCGGACATGGTCGGCGCCATCCTTGCCCAGTACAAGGGCAAGTGGTGGACCTTCGGTGCCCAGTCCAAGATCCGCGCGAAGCTGGTGTCCGCGCACCTCAAGGGCGGTGCTTCCGCTGCGAAGGTCCTCGGGCTGAGCGGCATCAAGATGTACGCCTCCTTCGTCAAGCACTTCATCCAGCCCGAGATCGAGGCTGAGCGGAAGGCGCGCGAGGGCAAGGGCTCGAAGAAGCCTGGATTCTCCATCGGTGACGAGCCCAAGGGCGCCGCCGGGCGTCCGGGCGAGGCCGGAAGGGCAGCGTGATGGCTCGCCGTATCTCCGCACGAGCGAAGAAGATCGACACCCGCACCGAAGCGGAGCAGGAGTCCTCGAAGAAGGCGTGGGTCACCTACGGCGGGCCGTGGGGCATCAACATCGGCGGCTGCATCGTCGCCGAGACCGCCCACGTGCTGCTCGCGACCACCCCGGCCTCCCTGGCGCTCGCCGCGCTCGGTCTGGCCGGTACCGGCGCGGCCCTGGTCAAGCTGATCAGCCACATGGACGTCAAGGCCAAGCGCGAGAAGGACGTCCGCTACCTCCACCAGGTCAACTCCATCGCCACCACGGCCGGGATCACCCTCGGCACCGTGGTGGGCCTGGAGACCAGCGCCACGATGGGCACCTGGGCGCTTGCCGGGTCCGGCTTGTGCATCGCCAACCACCTCTGGTCGGCGCTGCACAAGAAGGGCGCGGGCGAGAAGACCAACAGCAAGTGGGACAAGCTCGAATCCGAGATCGGCCTGGCCAAGCACGAGCTCCAGGAGGCCAAGTCCAACGGCAAGGGCACGGTCGTCGCCAAGATCGAGGCGAAGGACGGGGCTACGGCGGACGAGTTCGCCCGCCGTATCCCCGCCATGACCTCCGCGCTCAAGCTCGGGTCCGGCCGCATCACCCACATCGTCGACGACGACGACGCCTCACTGATCACCATGCGCGTCCAGGTCGCCGACCTCCTGAAGGAGGGCTTCGCCTGGCCCGGCCCGAGCGCGTTCGGCGCCGGGTTCGGCGACATGCCGATCAACCTCGGACGGTACGAGGACGGCGAGACGCTCAAGCTCAACCTGCCCGGCATCCTGAGCGACCCGCAGGAGGTCAAGGGCGGCGAGAACGTCGAGCACTGCGTCGCCCAGGGCGTCAACGGCGCGGGCAAGACGGTCGGCAACTCCATCATCGTGACCGAGGCCGCCACCCGCACCGAGGTGTCCGTCATCGTCATCAACTGCAGCAAGTTCATGCAGGACTACGGGCACGTCCGGCACGCCGCCGACATGGTGATCACCAACGAGAAGGACGCCCGCCGGTTCTTCAAGCAGATGCACACCGTCATCAAGGCCCGCGGCGACTACCTCGCCGCCAAGGGCCTCTCGAAGTGGAAGCCGGGCTGCGGCCTGAACTTCCTCCTGATCATCGGTGAGGAAGCAGCCGACTTCGCCGACGGCGAGGCGTACAGCAAGGTGCTGCGCACCCTGCGCTCCACCGGCGGCTGGTTCCTCTCCTCCATCCAGCGCGCCACGCACGATCAGATGGACACCACGGCACGCTCCAACCACCCCGCCGGTATGGCCTACGGCCTGTCCGACGGCGCGGAAGCCCAGTACGTCCTGCCGCCCGAGGCGATCGACGCCGGCGCCTTCCCCGGCTGGGCGAACAGGAAGCCCGGCTACCTGTACGCGGCCGGGATGGGCATCAAGGAAGACCGCTGGGCCGTCACCGCCCGCACCTACAACGCCGACCGCCCCACCCTGGCGGCCGCCGTCACCGCGGGCATGAACGTGCGCACCCCGATGGACGCCACCACCGCCGACGCGTTCGGCGCGCTGTGGACCAACCGCACCGTCTACACGACCCCGCTCCTCGAGGGCGACACGGACGGCGCCGGGGCTTTCCCCCAGCAGCCGGCCGCACCCGCCGCCGACGCTGCGGACTCCGAGTACACCGCCGACGAGTACGAGGAGGACGAGGACGTGGAGATCGACCCGGACCTGCTCGCGAAGGAGACCGAGGACTTGGACGAGGAACTGCGCCAGATTCTGGCCGCCGACCCCGAGCCCGGCGCGTACGACCACCTCAGCGTCGAAACGGACATCGAGCCCCCGGCAGACGACGCCCCGGTGTTCTCGCTGCCGGGCCTGGTGGACGAGTCGGAGAAGCTCTCCCCCGACGACACCAGGGCCGCCATCTTTGCTCGCCTCGATTCCTGGGTGCGCGAAGGCAAAGATAACTTCGAGCCCAAGGAGCTCAACGACCTGTGGATGCGGGTCAACAAGAAGGGCGCCCGCGACTGGTGGAACCGCCTCAAGAAGCAGCTCCTGGACGACGGCGTTATCGCCAAGGACGAGTCCGAGGAGGGCTACGGATCGTACGACCTGATCCGCTCCCCGCTCGAAACTGGCAACTGAGAGTAGTCATTCTCGGGCGGGGTCGCACACCGCACAGCGCACTGTGCGACCCCGCCCTCTCCCTAGGGAAATTCCACTGTGCAAGCCCGCACACAGGTGATTGATCCCGTTTTGCGCCCTGTGCAGTGTGCGTCGCACACCCGTCCCGCACATTACGGAAGGTAGTCACGATGAGTCCCCCGACCGTGCCCCGGCAGACACCGGCCGGGCAGCCCGCGACCCCCGCCCCCGTCAGCGCCGACGACGCCGCCAAGGCCAAGAGGTCCATCGCCAAACTGGACGAGGTCCTGGCCATGGTCACCAAGGCGCTCCTCACCCTCGGAGGCGGCGCTTTGATCTTCACTTGTGTGAATGTGACCCGGTTCGGTGTCTCCCACGAGATCCCCTGGTACATCGCCTGGATGCTGGACCCCCTGGCCAGCCTCGCCCTGATCACCGTCCTGTATGTCGACGGTGTCCTCGCGGAGCACGGCGGCGACTACAAGCCCGGCGGCTGGCCCTTCCTGCTCCGCTGGACCGCCGGCCTCTCCACCTGGGTCATGAACTGCTGGACGTCGCTCTACCCGGACGGACACTTCCACTTCATCCCGCAGAAGCCGGACGCCGGCGGAATCCTGCTCCACTCCGTCGCACCAGCCCTGCTGATCCTCCTCGCGGAAGCCGCCACCGGATACCGCAAGTACGCCACCCGGCGCCGCGGCGAACTCACCGCGACCATCGCGCAGTTCGAAAGTGCGAAGGCCACGGAAAGCGAGGCCGCCAAAAAGCGAGCCCGCGAGGAGGCAGAACGCGAGGCCGCCGCCAAGCGCGCGGAGGCAGAACGCGAGGCGACAGCGAAGCGCGCGGAGGCAGAACGCGAGGCCGCCCGCCGCGAACGCGAGGAAAACGCGAGGCTCGAAAACGAGCGGCGCGCCGCAGAAATCGAGGCCGCCGACCGCACCCGCCGCGCAGAAATCGAGGCAGAACGCGAGCGGCTCCAACTCCAGGAACGCGCAGCAGAAATCGAGGCGACACGGCGCAAGACCGAAGCCGAGATCGAGACACGCAAGCGCCGCGAGCAGTGGGAACTGGAACAGGCAGAGCGTGACCGTGATGCCACCCGCCAGTCCCAGATCACCAAGGCAGAAGCCCAGGCAGAGGCGCTGCGAACGGAGGCCGCAGCCGCTGCGGAAGCGGAGCGGATCAAGGCTGAGGCTGAGGCCCGCACCCTGGAGGAAGCCGAGAAGCTCAAGCGGCAGCGTGCCCTTGAGCGGGCCGCCGCCAAGACTCGCGGAACCTCGGAAAGTGCAGTCGCCCGCGCCTCGATTTCTGCGGGGCGCGCCTCGGAAAGTGGGGTCGCACTCAGCGCGGTTCCCGCCCTGGCCGCCTCGGAAAACGGCGGCCGGGTTCCTCGCGAAGTGCGCGAGCAGCAGCGAGACGAAGCCGAGCGGTACATCGCGAAGTGCTCGCTGTCCGGTCTCGCGCCGGACCTGGAGCGCCTCGGAAACCAGTACGGCAAGGGCGAGACGTGGGTCGGAGACCGCGTTCGCGCCGCAAAGAAGCGCCTCGCGGAAGAGGACGGATTCGAGGCGTCCGTGATCGCCGACGCCCTGGACGTCTTCGAGGACGACAGCAACAGCGTCGGTGCGGCATGACCCACCGACCCGAAGAAGAGGAAGAAGGAACCGTGGGCACGGACGTCGAGTTCGACTTCACCCACCTGGGCACCGAGCCGGTCGCCCTGCTCCCCCTGGTCGGCCCCGAGCACCCGCCGACGATCCTGCTCCGTCGGGATGCCCTGCTGCCCACGCGGTGGCGCCAGCTCACCGACTGAACACCGATCCACCGAGCTTCGACGGCTCCACTGACCCCCGGGGATGAATCAAGCACCCCCGGAGGCCGGTGAAGAGGCCGAAGCCTCCCCCGGGCGAATCTCACGCCAAATGAACCCGCCCGAGCTCCCCAAGCAGAGGAGAGACCCCATCATGCCGTCTTACGGCGAGCAGCCCCAGCCCACCTACTACCCGACGCCGCTGCCGCCCCAGTACGGCCAGGCGCCCGCCCCTCAGTACGGACAGCACGTCGTCCCGCTCCCCCACGGCAGCGTCGTCTACCCCTCGACTGCCGGCATGGACGGCGTCGTCATGATGCCGGGCCCGAACGGCCACCCCGTCGCCTACTACACGGCGCCGCCCGCCCCGGCCCCGCAGCCCTACGTCTCCCCGCTCCTGGTGAAGGCCGCGCTGGTCGCCGTCATCCTCGGGATCACCGGTGCCGGCGTCTACTTCCTGGCCGCCGCCCTGCTGGAGCTCGCCAAGGCGCTCGCCCTCCTCGCCGGAGTCGCGCTGATCGGGTTCGTCCTCATCAAGATGCTCGCCACCGGCCCCGGCCCCGGCCGGCCGCTCAACATCAACGCCCGCGGCCGCGCCAAGGTCCAGGTCCACACCGGCCGCGGAAACAACCGAGGCCGTGGCCGCCGCTGACCCCGCGTCCCCGCCGGCCGTCCGGGACGTGTACGGAACCGACGACTTCCCCGTCTACCGATGGCGGCAAGCCCCGAAAGGGCTCGCCACCCGGCGGCAGCTGCGGGAGCGACGCTTACGGCCCGGCGGCCAGGCTCCGGTCGCCGCGATCGAATGCCGGGGCGGCAAGCGCAAGGCGTGGTTGTACGAGATCGCGTGTGCGCTGCCGATTCGGCCGATGACCCTGGCCAAGGAGATCGCCCTCGACAAGGCCATGGCCGCCAGGCAGACATGCCCGGCCTGCTCGAGGCGCTACCACCACTGCATCCCGCTCAAGTCCCTCGGCAGCTGCCTGGAGTGTCACGACGGCACACCCGCCGCCCCCGGCAGCTACATACGCCCGCTGGCCCACGGCCTGGCCGCCGCAGCCTGAACTCCCCTACGACGTCTGCCGGTTGCCTGATCCACCTGCCAGTGGCGGGTGGTGAGGGGGAGCCGGGCAGCCCGCCCCCGCCCACAACACTGCCCCGTCCGTTGAACACCTCGAAGGAGAAGACCCCGGTGAGCGAGTCGACCGAACCGCGCGAGCCCGAACCCGTTCCGCCGCTGGAAACGATCTCCGACAGCCTGCGGATCCCGCCGCCCCGACGGCCCGCACCGCCCCGGCCGGAGCCGATCAAGGCAGTCAACGACATTCCGACCGGCGCCATCATCACCTTCGCGGTCCTGGCCATCGGAGCCCTGGTCATCGCCCTCGCCTGGGGAGCGCCCAAGGCGATCGGCTGGTCCCAGCACCAGGACTGGTCATGGGCCACCCAGTGGGCCGCCACGATCACCGACCCCGTGCACGCCTACCTGGGCGCGCACACGGTCGGCCTGCCGATCACCGCCACGACCGTGTTCATCATCTGGCAGGCCGTCGGCGTCGGCACGCTTATCGTCGCCTGGCTCTCCAACGGCTTCGGCCCGCGCAGCACATGGCTGGCCTACGGCGCGGCCACCGTATTCATGGTGTGGGACGCCTCCCCCGCTGCCGGGCGCACCGTTGCCGCCGGGCTCGCTGTCATCGCCTGGACGATCCTGTCCTCGCTCGCGCTGCGCGGCTTCTCACTGCGGCCTGTGGTCAACGTCTTCCACCGGTCCTGACGGCTGCCTGATCTACCCGCCCCGCACTGCGGGCCGGGTGGTGACGGGGAGCCGGACAGCCCGGCCCGGACAACCCGGGGAGCCGCCTGTGACCACCGCACCCGCCACGATGACCGACCGGAACCTGGACGCCGCCTGCGTCTCGGTGACCAACGAGATTGGGCGCACCGACAGCAAGGCCAGTCTGCTGCTCGCGTTCGACGGCGCGGTCCTCGCCGGTCTGGCCAGCGTCGCTGACAAGGATCTGTCGCTGTCCACCCAGGTAGTCGGAGGCCTGGCCGTCGTCGCCCTTGGTGCCGCGGCCGTCTTACTCCTCCTGGTCGTCAGGCCCTGCCTCACCGTGCCCGGCCGGATCGCCCACGGCACGTTCCCGCAGTGGGCGCGCATGGAGGAGGGCGCCCTGCAGGAGTCGATGACCCAGGACACCCGGACCTCCCGGGTGAAGGCGCTGTCGGTCCTCGCGGTCCGCAAGTACCGGCGCCTGGCCCGCGCGGTCGACGTCATCCTTGCCGCGCTCGCCCTGCTCGCCCTCGCCGCGATCGGGGCCCTGACGTGAACAGTTTTCAGCAGACGGCCGCACTTCTGATCTCCCTGGCCAGCATCGCGGGCGCGCTCGCCAGCCCCTTCGTCATCATCGCTGCCCGCCGCACCGTCGCCCGCATCAACGCCCAGTCCGACCAGAAGGAGCAGTAGCCATGGCACTTACCCTCTTCGTCCGTCGTCCCGAGCCCGTTGAAGCGCCGGCCCCCGAGCTGTGGCCGGAGATCGGTGAGACCTGGAAGCCCGAGGGAATCAGCATCGTCGAGCGGTACTACAACCTCGGCCACGCGGTCGTCCTCGTCTACAGCGCCGACCGCGACGGCTACTACCACTTGGTCTCCTGCCTCGGGTGCCACTACCTGGTCACCCGCGACAAGAGCCGCACGTACAACACCCGCTACAGGCTGGAGGACGCGGCCCGGGTCGCCAACGAGCACGCGTCCATCTGCCGGGCACTGCCCCGCGAACTCCCTGCCCGGCCGGACGACGACACCGCCCGCCGCATGCTGCACACGTGGGTGCTCGGGCTGCCGCGCCGGGACGAGGACTTCTACCTCGACCTCTGGGACTTCGACTCAGGTCGTCTGGAGCTTCAGCGCACCAACAAGTGGATGCAGAACGAGCTCGTGGCCTTCGCCGCCGAGCGCGGCGACGTCCTGTCCGCCAAGCCATCGGACTACGGCTCCGGGATCAACTACACCGTCCTGCGTCAGCCAAGCTGACCGGCCGTTCTCCGTACGGCCCCGCCCGTCGCGCGCCAGCGGCCGGGGCCGTGCGGTGTCCGCCCGGTCAGCCGAGACCGGACGACCGGCCCTCCCCCGGAGGTCACGGTGTCCCTCGCCCGCCGCTCCCTGATGGAAGCCGCCGCCGCCCGCTTCGGCTGGCGCCGCGCGTACTGCAACACCGCCCCGATCAACGTCGTGCTCACCGAGCAGACGGAGAACGCGTACCTCGAGGCCGCCGACCACGTGCGGCGGGCGACCGAGAAGAACAAGGATTCCCTGCACATTCAGCCCGGCGTGCTCGACGTCCGCGACCGCGTCTTGACCGATGTCCTCTACCTCGAAGTCGTCCTGACCGGCGCCAAGAACCGCAGCCTCCCGAAGGAGCTCATCGAGCGCCTGGAGGACGTCGTCGACCACGGACACGAGCTGACCTTGCTGCTCGCAGAGAAGGCCCGCACCACCGCGGCCGTCCACGCGCCCCACTGAACGCCCGGGGCGGCCGCAGGCATCGAACCCGGCCGCCCCGGAGCAGCCCCTCCCCCTCCCAGAGCGCATCCGACAGACGAAGGAGCACCAACATCATGACCGCAAGTCTTCGCCAGCAGACAATCACCCTTGCCAGCGCAGCGATCGAAGGCGCCAGCATGGCGGCCGCACTGATCGGCGGTGCCGGCGGCGCATACCTCGGCTACCAGGTCTCCCCCACCACCTGGTCCGGCGACGTCCGCATCCTCGCGGCCGGAGCCATCGCCGTCGTCGGAGCCGTCGCCATCGACGGACTCGCCGAAACGCTGGCCCTCACCTCGTTGCGCCGCATGCTGATGAACCTGCGCACCGCAGTGACCAGCACCCGGCCGAAGGCACCCGCCCCGGCCGCCACGCTGGGCGAGGCCCTCGACCAGGTCGTCACCGCGACCGAGGAGGACGCCGCACACCGCGCCGCCAACGCCTCCTTCCGTATCGACGACGGCGACAAGTTCCTGCGGAACGAGGACCGGTGGCGCGGCTACGAGGACGGCGAGGCGTCCTTCTACCTCGCCCCCGGCGTAGTGCTCCACTACCGCGGTGAGAAGGACGAGTACAGGCACCACTTCACGCTGCTGACCGGAGACAGCGAGCAGCCGGTGGCCGTCACCGGTATGGAGGAGATCCGCCACCACCTCGCCGCCCGCGCCGCCGGCCTGCCCGCCGTTCCGGTCACCGCCGACGGTGACGCCGACAAGGACGACGTCCTGGACATCGACCTCACCGGGCTCAACGCGGTCTGACGGACTGCCCGTTCCGCCCCGGCCTCCCGGCCGGGGCGGTGCGGTGGTCAATCAGCCCATCGAGCCGGAAGGCACCCGCATGCGAAAGTCTGCATCCGCCCAGCTGTCCATCGCCCGCGACGGGCTGTTCCTCTCGCGCCGCCTGGCCAACGACATCACCGACTCCGCGCCCACCGCGCGGCGCCTGGTCAAGGACCACTTCGGCCGACGCCCCCTCAAGGGCGTGGAACTGGTGCTCACTTCCGCCAAACGAATTCCGGTACTCGCCGCCCTGTCACAGGGCACAGCTGCCGGCGTCCCCGACGACGTCTACGCCCACAAGACGCTCAGCTTCACCCGCAACCCGCGCGACCTGTACTCGGTCGCGGTGATCGCACCGAACAACACGATCGAGATCCTCCTCAACGCCAAACGCCTGCGCCGACGGCCGCAGGAGCTGGGCGCCACCCTGGTGTTCGCCTTCGTCGAAGTCGAGCAGCTGTGCCGCAAGGGCGCCTGGGACCGCCGCATCGCCCTGACCCGGCACGAGATGGGCACCGAGACCCTGCCCAAGAGCAAGGCCCGGAGCCTGTACCGGATCGAGGCCGAGCTCGAGGCCGAGGCCGAGGCCGTGACCCAGAAGATCGTCGGCAAGGTCATCCGGCAGAACCGGCAGGCCGAGAACGAAGCCGCACACGAAGTCCGCCAGGCCGAGTCCGCCGCCGCCTGACGAAGCACCGTGCCGCCCCAGCCACCCAGGCCGGGACGGTGCGGTGCCCCGTCAGCCCGCTGCTCAGGAGGACTCGTTGCCCCGCACCCTCACCGCGTTCCCGACCGACCGCCTCATGGCCGTCGTCACCGGCATCCTCGGCACCGAATGGACGCCGCCCGCCGTCCCCGAGTGGCCCGTGACCTTCATCAACGAGAGCGCCGACCGCGAACTCAGCTTCCATCCGCAGCCGAAGAACCACCGGATCGTGCTCGAGGTCGCCCCTGCCGGCTTCGCCGACACCTTCGGCCGCCGCCGGTACGCGAAGTACACCCCCGACACCACCGGCCACGACTCGCTCGGTGCCTGGCTTGCCGACGGCGACCTGGACGCCGTCGCCGACGCCCTCGGTGTCGTCGTACGGCGGTTGGTCGACCAGCCGCTGCCTGAACCGGTCGCCCCGCACCCCGACCCGATCGGCCGCGAGATGGAGCTCCTCGCCAAGCACGCCCAGGAGCTGGCTCGACTTACCGCCCGCTTCAACGCCGGCCTGATCAGCGGCGAGCCCGTCGCGGACGAGGCCAGCCGGATGCTCTACCTCGCCCAGTTGACCGAGCAGGCCGCCATCCGCGTGGACGAGCTCCGCGGACCGGCCGCTGCCGCCCGCACCTGACCTGCACGGAACCGCCCATCACCTGCACGTTCCTGACCGACCTGGAGGAAGTCATGGCACACAGCACCCGGCCCGTCGTCCACTACATGGCCACCCGGCCCGACGGCACCGTCCCGCCCAGCATCGGCGACGCCGCCGGGTACGCGTACCCGGCACGGACGGGCGACCCCATCCCGACCGTCAACCTCGCCGACCACATCGGTGAGGTCGTCAACCACCCCACTCCGGGCAAGCCCTGGTACGACGAGACCGCCTTCAGCTACTTCCGGACCTACACCCGTCCCGGCGAGCTTCTGGAACGCGTGCAGTGGCCGGCACGGCTGTGGGTCGTCGAGCCGCTCGGAGAGACCGGCACCTGGCACGGGTACTCGTACTGGGTGCTCTGCCACCAGCTGCGGGTGATCGAGGAAGCCGATCCGTGGCACGCGTTCGGACACCGCGGCAAACAGGTCATGGCCGTCCTCGCTCAGCTGCCCGACCTCGTCCGGCAGTGGGCCGACCAGTGGGTCGCAGACCCCGAGGGCATGCACCGCATGTACAAGGTGTGGGAGACGCGGGTGCAGGAAACTCGCGCGCTGACCAGCTGGGCGAGCTGCCGAGCGGAGTACTCCCGGCGAGAGGCTGCCCTACAGACGGCCACCCAGCTCGCCGGAGCTGCTGCCACCCAGGCCGCGACCGACGCGGGCGCCGACCCTCACGCCTTCGCCCTGATCCAGCTGCGAGCCCGCTGCCTGGTAGCCGGTCAGCTCATGTTCGACCGGATCCGCACCGGCGAGTACGAGCAGTCGATCCGCGGCCTGCTGCTCGGTTCCGGGCTCGACACCCCGGCCCCCGTCCCGGCCTGACCACCCTGCAACGTACTCCGCGCCGCCCCGGCCCACCGGCCGGGGCGGCCCCCTCCATCCTCTTCGAGACCAGGAGACATCTGGTGATCACCGACACCGTCGACGTCGACGTCGACGAGACGATCCGCTACACCGCCGACGTGGTCCTGTTCGCCGCAGGTCACGTCCTGCTGATCGAGCGGGGCTGGGACCCGTTCAAGGACCAGTGGGCTCTGCCCGGTGGCCATGTGAGCAGGGGAGAGGCCAGTCGGGCCGCTGGATCCCGCGAGCTCGAGGAGGAAAGCGGGATCTCCGTCCCGGCCATCGAGCTCCGGCAGGTGGGTGCCTACGACGCACCCGACCGTGACCCGCGCGGCCGGTACGTCACCGTCGCTTACACGGCCACCCTGCCGTCGCCGGTCCAGCCAACGGCGGGAGACGACGCCACCGCCGCCCGCTGGTGGCCCCTGGACGCGCTCCCGGACCTCGCGTTCGACCACGCTGAGATCGTCGCGGACGCCCTCAGCCGCTGATCCTCCCGCGCGAGCGCGGCGCTCCTCCGTGCCGCCCCGGCCTCACCGGCCGGGGCGGTCGCGGTGTTCCGCCACGACCAGCGACAGGAAGGAGAGGGCGTCATGCACTTGGAGTTCTACGAGGTTGACGTCCCGATACACACCAACGACCGGGCGCGGCATGGCTTGCATGTCTTCACCGGCCAGGCGACCTCGGTGACCGAGGCACTGACTCGCGCCCACCAGGTCTACGACGCGGCACTCTCCGCGCGGCAGGCCGGACTCGAGAACCCCGGCCAGCAGAACGGCGGCTGGGGAGCGCGCGGCACGCGCGACGGCTGGGAGTTGGACTGGGCGGCGGCGAAGGCCGGCCTCTGGCCCAACCCGTTCAGCTGGAGCAGCAAGAAGCTCTACGAGCTGTAGTTACGCCCCGGAGCAGGCGCCATAGGCGTCGAAACCGTCGCCTGCCCCGGGCCACCCATCCCGTACGAGACGAGAGGGAGTCACCAGTATGACCTCCATCGCACGCGTCCAGGCCCGTCCCGGGCAACGCGCGCTTCTCATCACCACCCTCGCGGTCCCGCTCACCGGCTGGACTGTCCACGCGGTGGCCCTGCACCGCCAGCTCGCCAACGCCAACCGCGATCCCCTGACCGGTGCTCAGCTCCGTGCGGATTTCGAGCGTCGGGCACAGCACCTCATCGACCGGTACGGCGACACCGTGATGGTCGCCTTCATCGACCTCGATCACTTCAAGGCTCTGAATGACGGCCACGGCCACGCGGCTGGCGACCGGGCGCTGACCGCGACCGGTGAGCGCCTGATCGAGTGGGCCGGAAGCCGCGGAGTCGTCGGCCGCCTCGGTGGAGACGAGTTCGCAGTGGCCACGCGGATCGGCCCCAGCCGCCGCGCAGTCCGCCTCGCTCAGCTCGCCCGGACGTTGTCCGAACCGGTCGACGTCGACGGCCACCCGGTCGATGTCGCCGCCTCGGTGGGCGCCGCCACCCCCGACACCCTGCGCACCCGCGACCTGTCCGCCCTGCTGCGCGGTGCGGACGCCGCGATGTACGCGGGCAAGCACACGGGCACCCCGGTGGTGGCCGGCCCCGAGCACGCGAACGTGGCCAGCATCAACGGTCGCCGCGCCGGACGCCCCGGCACCCACGCGACGGCGAGGGCCGCATGAGCCAGACACGCGTCGACTGGATCCGGGGCATCACGGTCCGCCAGCCCTGGGCGACCTGCCTCATCACCGGCGACAAGACGATCGAGAACCGCCCCTCCCCGGGCTGGCCGCTGGGTCTCTACCTTCTGCACGCCGGACTCGCCGTCGAACGAGCCGCGCTGCGCCTGCCGCTGGTCGCCACCACCATCCGCGGCCGCCATCTGGAACGGGGCGCGGTCATCGGCGTCGCTCGCCTCACCGACGTCCACCCCGGCGACGGGCGCTGCACCCCGTGGGCCGAACCCGGCAGCCCGTTCCACCTGGTCTTCACCGACGTCCAGGAGCTCCCCCTCCCGATCCCCATCCCGGCGGGCGCGCTCGGGCCGTGGAAGCCCAGCGAGGACCTCGTGGACCAGGTACGCCTCCAGCTCCCCGACCTGCACGCCCCGGAGGGAACCCCATGAACGGCAACCGCACCGGCGTCCCCAACCCGCCGGCCATCGTCCCCGCCGACGCCCGCATCCCCTTCCCCCACACCGAGGAGGTCCTGCGCTGCCGCACCAGCCCCGAGCTGTTCGGCATCGAGGACATCCATAACACCGACGAGGACCCGCACGCCCGCGAGAAGGCGCTGACCCAGGCCAAGCACGCCTGCTCCGGCTGCCCGATCGTTCAGGGCTGCCTGAAATGGGCGCTCGCCAACGAGGACCTGACCAAAACCGGGGTGTGGGCGGCGACCACTGCCCGCGACCGCAAGCAGCTGCGCAAGCAACTCGCGGCACGCCTCGGTGGCGACTGGGTCGCGGTGGTCGCCGAACAGGACCGCCGCCGTGCGCAGCGCCGGCAGGACGCGCGGCTCGCCCCGCCGACCGTCCGCACCCGCGCCCTGTCCCGCCTCGAAATGGAGCTCATCCCGACCCGGCCCGAGCCGTACAACCGCTGGAGCCAGCCGATCACCCCCGAGCAGGCGGCCAGCAACCGGCACGTGCTGGAACTGTTCGTCAGCGGCAAGGCGGCGTAGCCGTGTTCACCGACTGGCAAGAAGCCCTCGAAGCCGAGTCGCTGCCCCTCAACCCGAACCACGAGCAGCAACTCGCCGCCGCGGCCCGGGTCACCGCGCACCACTCCCACGACCGCGACGACCTCGCGGAACTCCTGGACGCCATCGGCCTCCCCCACGACGACACCACCCTTACCGCCCTGCTCCCCCTCACGGAATCCGGAGACGCATCCACCATGACGACCACCACCGCCCCGGCCCTGTCCGCGCACGCCGCCATGGCGATCTCCATGCACAACAACGGCGACGGCGCGGACACCATCTGCGAGGCCACCGGCCTGAGCGCGACCGAGCTCCACGACCTCATCGCCGACCAGGTCCTCGGACTGCCCGCCACTCTCGCCGTCCCGGTCTCCACCGAGATCCAGGAGCTGCTCGACTGGGCGGGATCGCACAGCCTCGCTGGGATCCGCAGCCGCGCCGCCCGCATCACCGCCGACCTGACCGAGCTGTCCGAGCGCCGCGACTCCGAGGCCGCGCAGCGCGAGGCCGAAGAGAAGGTTGCCAAGCTCAAGGCCGAACTCGAATCGGCACAGGAGCAGCTGCGCACCGCGAAGGCCGGCGCCCGCACCGCGAACACGGGAACGGCCACCGCGCCCACCCCGATCCGCTCCAGGCTCGGTAGCGGTCGCAGCAAGGACGAGCTCGCCGAGATCCGGGCCTGGGCACGGAAGAACGGCTACACGGTTGCCAACGCCGGGATCGTCCGCAAGGAGATCCTGGACGCGTTCGACGCCGCCCACCAGGCGCCGGTCGCCAAGGCCAGCTGACCATGGGCGACGCGATAGCCCTGGACGGGTTCCTGGACGAAGAGACCGTGCCCGGCGACCTGCACGGCAGCACGGCGCGGTTCCGTCTCACCGTCTCCCCGACGGACGAGCGCACCGACGAGATGATCCTGCCGTGCAGCGTCGCCGACGCGGAGCTCGCGCACAGGGTGCTGCACGAGCTCGTCCCCGGCGACCAGCTGCGCGTCACCGGCTACCTCCGGCTGCCCCGCACGCCGGACGAGCCGATGTGGCTGATCGTCACCACGCTCGCCGTACTGGAGACCGCGCCCCTGCTGTCCGACCCGGCCGCCGTCGCCACGGCCGTGCTGGAGAGGTACGGGCCCTACATCTGCTACTTCGACGCAGAGGACAGCGGCGAAGTGCCGGTATGGACCGAAGCCGGCGTGTGGGTGGGCCACGCCGGAGACCCGAGCGCGCTGGGCGAACTGATCGAGGAGTTCGAGCAGCGCCAGGCCACCGGCGGCGAGTGACCCGGCCGTGCCCATCCGTCCCGAGAACCTCCACCGCTACCCGCGCGACTGGCCCCAGATCAGCGCGCGGATCCGGTTCGAGCGGGCGGGCGGACGCTGCGAGTGCACGGGCCACTGCGGCCTGACGCACCCCGGCGGCCGCTGCCCCGCCGTTCACGAGGAGATCCACCCGGACACCGGCTCCGTGGTCGGCCTCACCACCGCTCACCTCAACCACACCCCCGAAGACGTGCGAGAGACGAATCTGCTCGCCGCCTGCCAGCTGTGCCATCTGCGGATTGACCACGGGCACCACCGGGTCACCCGCTCGCTCACCCTCGCCGCCCGCGCGGCCGCCGCCGGACAGCTCGGGCTCCTCCCCGAGACCACGCTCGTCCGCACCGAGCCGCCCACCCCGCCGCGCCCCACCCGGGGCCGTGCCCGCGCGGCGGCGCTCCACCAGCTGCCCTTCCCCGAACCCGACCAGGAGAAGAAGCCCATGGCCCGCATCACCGTGAAGATCGCCCCGCTTCACCCCGACGGCACCGAATGCACCCACGCGGTCCGCCCCTCCGGCAAGCCCCGCGACGCCGACTCCGGGTGTGCCGGCCGCCGCAACTACGCCGTGGTGTGCAGCGCCTGCGGTCCGGTCGGTGAGCCGCACGGCCTCCGCGTCCTCGCCGAACCGGTGCAGAGCGTGCACCGCGACAGCCACAAGGCCGCGCTCGCCGCGACCTCCCGCTGACCCCACCCGCTCCGGCCGCCGGGACCACCACGGTTCCGGCGGCCCCGTCGAATGTGAGGGCCGATGCCCACCACCGTCTTCGACCAGTTCACCCGCCGCACCGCCGAAATCACCGCCCAGCTCACCACCCTGGGCATCCCGCTCACCGCGCCGGCCCCGCCGCCCGCCGAAGCTGACCCCGCTGACCCGTGGGCCAGCAACTACACCGTCCCGGTCGACCGCTCCAGCCTCGCCTGGTGCACCGCAGTCCAGATGCTCGCCGACCACCACCACACCGGCATCGACCGCCAGGTCCTCGCCGCAGACGCCCTGCTGCGCGAGCTGGGGATCCGCGGCCTCGCCCAGCTCCACTCGGACCTCCACCACGGCGCCCCCATCGACTACCGCTTCACTCGCTGCCCATACTGCTCCGGCATCGGCGAGGACCCCACCCGGCCGGATTGCCAGGACGCCGGCTGCGCTCCGTGGCTCGAGTTCGCTGGGCACGATCACGTGTGCCCGGTCTGCCGCGGCGATGACTATCAGCCCGAGTGGTTCGCCGAAGAGCAGATGACGGAGCTGGAGGAACGGCTCGCCGACGTCCTCGAGGAGCGCGAGGAACGCGCCTCGATGCGCTTCCGGCTCGGGGCGTTGCTGCGTCGCCGGGGAATGCGCTCGTGACGGCTCGCATCGTCGACGGCAAGCCCTGGACCGGGCGCATGCGCACTGCTGCGCTCCGGCAGGGGCTGGTCCGGCCTGCCGAGTTCTCTACGTGGGCCGGTGCCCGCCGGTATCACGAGCGGCACAGCCGCGACCGCCAGGTGCTGGAGAAGCTGCGCGCCTCGATCTCCACGGACGGCATCCGGGAACCGCTCCTGCTGGGCGTCCGCGCAGCCGACCGGCTCGTCTTCGTCTTCGAGGGCCACCACCGCGCCGTCATCGCCCTCGAACTGGGGGCGCGCGCCTTCCCCTTCCGGTGGTTCTGGGACCCGGACGTCCAAGCCGTTGAACACGAGCCGTTCCCGCACCACGCGCTGGGCCGGGACGGACAGGCGTGGCTGAGCCACCAGGAGGCGCGCCCATGACGGCCCGCTTCCGCAGATGCGGCCACGGCAGCGGACCGATGCACCCCGGCGACCAGAAGGCGGTCGCGGAGTTCACCGCCATGCTCGCCGCCCGCCAGCACCCGGCCCCGTGGACCGGCCGCGGTGACACCGCCGTACGGATCGGTGAACGCGGCTTGGAGCGCGGTCGGCCGCTACCCGACCAGCGGCCGGACGCCGACCCCGTCGCTCTGACCCTCATCCACCCCGACACCGAAGCCACCCTCACCGGCACGCTTCCCTGCGCCCGGAGCCTCATCCACGGCGCCTGGACCGACTCATACCGGCTCCTCAGCCACGCCCTCGCCGGGCGCACCATCGACCCCGATCTCACCCTGGAGGCATGACCCCGTGCAGCAGATCCGCCGCACCGCAGCTTTCGCCGCCACCGCCATGGCCGTCGTCCTGACGCTCACCGCGTGCGGCGCGACCACCCAGTCCCCGGCACACCACGAGAGCCGCATGAAGAAGGCCGCCGGCATCGGCTCCCTGTCCATCATCTGCAACAAGGACATCTGGGAGAGCACCCGCCCGGACGGGCTGAAGAAGGTCACGACCACCCCCGCCGATGGCCCGCGCGGTCAGCGAGGCATGGTCCGGATCACGCTCACCGGTGCCCAGCTCGTCACATACCTCGATCAGCTGGACCAGGACGCACACCCCGGCTGGATGGGATCAGACATCCCCGACCAGGAAGCCGTCTCCGGACGCGTCTACGACGGGCTCGCGCCTGCCATCGACAAGGCCGCCACCGCGCGTTCCGCCGCCGACCCAGCCCCCGAGATCCTCATCGACGACACCCTCGCCACCAAGGCACCCTGACCACGAAGCGGCCCTCCGCCCCGGACAAGTTCCGGGGCGGAGGGCCGCTTTTTTGTTGTGCCTCAGAGGCGGCTGGTCAGGATGTCGAGCATCGCTTCCAGGTCGGCATGAGTCATGTTGGCCGTACACAAGTCCGCCACAACCTGCGGGTTAGTCCACTCCACCGTGACCGTGGGCAGCGCAGTCGCAGAAGAGGTGGAGTCATTCCGGGGCTCGGGGATACCGCTGCCCGCTTCGCCGTCAGTGGTTACCGCGGTAACCACTGACGGGCCGACGGAGGCGGTGTCCGTCTCCGGATCGCCTCCACCCTCGGGAGTGGTTACCGCGGTAACCACCGGATCCACAGACTCCGGCTGCTTCAGCTGCCGTCGCTGCTGAGGGGGTTGCTGCTTGCGCTGCTCAGCCTGCTCCTTCTTGCGCTGCTCTGCAGCATCCTGCTCGGCACGCCAAGTGGAGACTTGGTCCGCGGCTGGCACACGGGCCAGCCGCCGCGCATCCCGAACGGCCAGATCCCCAGCCCGCAGCATGCCCTGCATCTCGGGAGTGAGCTTGAGCAACGCTCGCCGCTGGGACACCCAGCCATGAGTCCAGCCGCGGGCCTTCGCGGCTTCACGGGTACTGGGGTACTCCGCGACGACCGCCTCGACTGCCCGGGCTTCTTCAATGATGTCGAAGTCTTGGCGGCCGATGTTCTCCTCAACGGCCGCGCCCAGCAGCTCACCACGGGACACCGCGACCGTCTCATCGTGAACGATGAGGAGCTCAGCGCGCCCGAACTTGTGCGCGGCGGCCAGCCGGCGGCAGCCGTTGACAACGACGTACTGCGCGTGGCCCACGCGCTCGGCATCCTCGGGCCACAGTGCGAGATAGCCCTTGGAAGTGACCACCAGGCACGGCTGGAGCTGCCGCTTGGCGATGGACTTGAGGTCTTCGAGATCCCCAAGGTCTTCGCGCGGGTTGCGCGGGTTGGCGACCAGGAGAGCAAGGGGTACGCCTGCAGACGTATCTGCGGCGACCGCGACCGGCTTGTCGTCGATGGTCGCCAGATTTACACGGCGACCCATCTCAGACCTTCCCCTTCGCGGTGGTGCGGTTCCGGGTTTGTCTGGGCAGCGGACGACCGCCGATCCCCAACTCCATCGCCAGGCGGAAGAAATCCTCCCGGGCTTCCAGAGCGATGCGTCCCTTGGGGTACTGGGTGCAGACCAGCCCCTCGGCCGACGCCCGGGTGTGAATCTTGTAGTGCCGAACGACAGTCTGCAGCCGCGGCCAACCGTTGTTGTCGACGTACTCCTGGGTCTGCTCCAGGTCCACCGTGCCGTCCCGCGGGTCCCAGTCAGTGATCAAGACCCGGTACGGGATGCCCTTCGGCTCCAGCACCTGCTCGATGGTCCGCTTGGTCGGTGGGTACGCCATCGCCTCTGGGGGCATGGGTACAACCACTTCGTCAGTGGAGTCGAGCGTGGCCGAGAGGATCTTCTCGTCCTCGATGTTGCCGGGGGAGTCGACGAAGACGTACTCGTACTGCTCCAGCGACTTCAGCCGAGCCAGATCCTCTGGCTTGTCGTGGCACTGGTGAAAATCAAAGGGGAGCTGCTCTTCATCCACCCGGTCCGACCACCAGACCGCAGAGGCTTGAGGGTCAGTGGAAACGACCAAGACTTGGCTCTGTTCCGAGCGGATACCGAGCGCCTGACCAGCGATTGCAGCGAGGTTGACCGTATTGGTGGTCTTCCCCACGCCGCCCTTCTGGTTCACGAACGCGATTACGCGTGCCATGTTGAACTCCTCGGGCCCGTCCATTTCCCGGACTCTCCGGTACTCCGGGCCACGGGCAACTATCCCAGACCAGACAGCAGACCAAGTCCTGCAACAGACGCGGCGCGTCGTTCTCCTCGCCGCGCCACACCCGGCGCGAGAGGACGATCAGTGGGCGCACCGTCCCGAGTCGCCTGGCGGCCCAGAGAGAGAAAGCTGGCCGCTGAGCTGTGCGCCCAGTTCGCGGGCGTACTGCGGGCACGGTGAACCGCATCGGTGCGGTGGTCGATCAGTCGGTGTGTTCGGTGGACATCAGTAGTGGGGGCACCATGTAGCCGGTCTCAGCGGGGTTTCCGGGGAGGGGGACCCAGCTGAGACCGGTCATCCGGGGGCAGTCGCAGGTGAGCTCGGCATCCACTCCCAGGCAGGGTTCACCGGGTGCTACGTCCATGCGGTAACAGGCGGTCCATCCTGACGGATACGGCACGTCGTATACGTACTGCACTGCCACGCCGACCAGGCCAGTCTCTTCAGCCACCTCGCGGGCCACCGCGTCCTCCGGTGACTCGCCGGGCTCGATGCCGCCTCCCGGCAGAGTCCAGTACTCCTGGCCGTCGTGGCGACCCGAGGGGCCCTTGCCTCGCTCACGCACCATCAGGACGTGTCGGTCCCGAATGATCACCGCTGCCACCCGCCGCCTGCTTGTCACAGGGCCATCATGACGGTGCTGCACCGCTCTCGAAGCTGCTTCGCACCTCGCAGAGATTGAGCGAAGCGGGGGAGCCGGGGAGAACGTGATGGCTGCCAGAGAGCGATGACATTCGCTTGCCGGACCGGAGCCGCTTCCCGCCTGACGGGCACCTGAGAAGAAAGTTCGGCCGCTGCCCCCGCCTGGCGGGAGGTACGGCTGTCCGGCCTTTTCTTGCAAGTCAGGGCCGTGTGGCGTGGTCTCCATGATGGATATCGCGATCATTCGAGCCGGTCAGATGTACCGCTACTACCTGCGCCAGGTCGTCGTCGGCGACGGCCGCCGCCCGGCCCGCACGCCGCTGCGCGAGGCTCAGGAGAAGGCCGGTGTCCCGGCCGGGCGATGGATGGGCCGCGGCCTGGCCGCGCTCGGGCTGAGCGCGGGTGAGGAAGTCACCGAGGCGCAGCTGCGAAACCTGTTCGGCGAGCGGGGCCGGCACCCGTACGCGGACCGGATCGAGGCCGAAGAGCTCGCCGCGGGGCAGTCCCCGAAGCAGGCGTTCAAGGCCGGCGCTCTGGGGCGCCGGGTGACGGTTACCGGGTTCGATCTCGTGTTCCGGCCGCAGCCGACGATCTACCTGCTGTGGGCGCTGGGTGATGAGGAGACCCGGCAGGTGATCGAGGCCGCGCACGAGCGGGCGATCGAGCGGGTCCTGGAGTGGATTGAGGACGAGTCGGCGGTGATCCGGTACGGAAAGGACGGCATCTACAAGGTCCGGCCGCCCGGCGGTCTGGTCGCAGCCCGCTTCCGCCACTACGAGGCACGCTCCGGAATGCCGCTGCTTCATGACCATGTGCTGCTGTCGGTGAAGGGGCAGCGCCTGGACGGGAAGTGGGGGTCGATCCACTCGGAGGTCGTTTTCGAGAACACGGTCGCCGCGTCAGCGCTCTACAACGAGATCGTGGCTGCTGAGGTCTGTGAGGAGTTGGGCCTGGCGACCGAGCCGCGCGTGGTGAGCACCGGGCGGCGTCCGGTCATGGACATCGCGGGCGTGCCCCACGAGCTGATCCGCTGGACCGCCAGCCGCGGGGAGCAGATCGCCGCCTGCCTGGCGGACCTGGAGCACGAGTACGTCACTGCCGTCGACGACGAGGGCGAGCTGAAATACCTGCCCGCGGTCTCCGAGCGGGCCCGGGTGGAACTGATGCGGATCGCCGCTCACAAGACCCGGCCGCCCAAGCAGAAGAAAGCCCGCTCTCTCGCGCAGCTGCGCGCTGATTGGAAGCAGAGCGCGATTGACACCTCGAAGGTGGCCGCCGGCGTCATCAACTCGCTCCTCGAGCGCGCCCGCGCCGCAGCCGCCGCGATCCGCGCCCGGGTCGCCGCCGTGGTCGACGTCGCCCTGGCGGCCGTCGACGTCGCCGCGGTGGTGTTCGTGATGAACGGCGGCGGCCGGTTTCACCGCCGGCACTTGCTCGCCGAATCCCGCCGCCACCTCGCTCTGGTCCTGCGCGGCCGCCGCCGCGACCCCGGCCTAGACGAGGACATCGTGCGCGCCGCCATCTCCACGTACTGCGTGGACATCAGCGAGCCGAAGTCCACCCGCGGCCTGCTGGCGGACTACCGGCTCTACACCGCCCGGTGGGCGCTGTCCGATCTCGTAACCGCCCGGCGCCCGCCTGCCGCTGTCCCCGACCCGGACCGACTGCCGCCGCCGGGCACACCGGCCTCGTTGTCCTTGGCCATTCCCCGGCCACCGGGCAGCCAGGCGGTGGGGGAGCGGGCGATACCCCGTGTCCCGCTGAGCTACGACCGTGCCGTTCTCGCCGGTGCGGCCGTACGGGAGAAGCTGCGCGCCTCCGTCGTGCGGGGCCCGGCGTACGACGTCGTCGCGCACCAACAGGCGGAGATGCCCGAGCAGCTGCTCGCGCCCGAGGACGACGACCAAGAGCCGGATGCCGGGCCCCGGGAGGCGATCGACCTGACGGCGCTGCGGGCCTTGAGGGAGTCCCGCACGGACGTGGAAGCCCTCGATCTCACTGCCGAGCGGCTGCGTCACCTCCAGGACACGTTCAACAAGGCGGCCGACGACTCCCGCACCCGCGCGGCCTGCTACACCGAACAGGACGACGTCGACGCGGTACGCCCGGTACGCGAGGACGACCAGCAGGCGCACCGCCGGCCGGAGCCCGGACCGCGGGGCCGGGCTCCGGCGGGCCACTGAGCGCACTTTGATGTCGCGCACCCGGGCGGTGGTGCGCACCGACCATGCCCGGCGTCCGCTCCACCCAGTGGAGCCCACTGAGTGGAGTGGCCGACACCGAGGGGGCGGTGCCGGCCACTCCACCCGGTGCGCACACGTCGCGTTTCCCCTTGACCTCAGCTCAGGTCAAGGGGAAACGCGGCGCCCACTCCACCGCACCAGTGCGCCTCGTGCGCGTGGCTACGGGCGCGCGGTCAGGGACTGCACGGTGCGGGCCCACTCCAGGTGTTCGTCGCGCATGGTCTCCAGGGTGGCGGCGGTGTCTCCGTGGTCGTCGGGGTCGGGGGTGACGTTTTCGACGAAGCGGATGATGCTGCGGGCGGTGCCCAGCACGGCCGTAGTGGGGGAGTCACGCGTCCAGTCCCGCAGGGCAGACAGCAAGATGCACCCGACCTCGTCCAGGGCGAAGGAGTCCGCGTGCGGCTCCCCGTCGCCCAGGGCCCCTGTGACGGGGAAGACGATGTTCTCGGCGAGCCGCAGCAACAGGAAGGCCAGCTCTGGAGTGGCCGACGTGCGGCCGGAGGCGTAGTTCCCGCCGCCCATCTGCAGAGCGAGGAGGTAGTCGAAAGCGAGGTCGACTTCCTCTGTGGTGAGCGGGGTACGGGACGGGATCAGGTACGGCATGGAGGTCTCCTCAACTGGGTGGTCGCCGCGCGGATCGCGACGACTCCCAGCAGCCTCGGACGATCGCCCTGTGGACAGTGGCCAGGGATTTCTCCCCCACCCCGCGAGATCGGACGAACGAGACTGCAAGGGGCAAACCTGGCCCCCTTGTCCACCTGCCGACTCGGATGGCGAACCCGGCCGCCGACCCCTTGTCCAGGTCGGCCGCACTGCCGCGAGCGCCACGTTTCTCCTTGACCACCCCGGCTATCGGCCGCCGTGAGACAGCGGACAAGGGGTCCCCCTGCACGCTGCTCCTTCGGACCGGACGCCCCGGCCGGGGCAGCGAAGGAGAGAAGACGATGACGACCACCCACTCAAGGGCCGGGGACAGGCAGGCCACAAGCCGGCCAAGCCCAGAAGGCCAGCTCGTGGCGGGCAAGCCGCGGCAGGCTCCTGCGGGCCCCACTGCGGAGGGCCCTTGGGAACCCCCTTTGGTGCCCGACCCCCCGAGGCGAGGGAAAACCCCTGCTCAGACCATGAATCGGCGCGAATTCCGCACCGTCACAACCCTCTTCTCTCCTCTTATGTCTGTAGTGGAGGAGATCATCGGGTCCCGGGGGGCCCGCACGCCCTCCCAGACCGGGCGCGGTCGGCACTCAGCCGGCAGCCGACCGCGAGTGACGAAGGAGCAGAGCTGATGGCGGGGAAGCGGAAGAACAACCCGGCGGGGTCGACGAACAACTACCGCGGCGACGTGCTGCGCGTGCTCGGAGCGCTGAAGGTGGCCACAGCCGATCAGATCCAGCGGATCGGCGCACCGCACCTGACCCACCGGCACGCCGACAAGGAGACCCCGTCGAAACGGAAGCAGGCCCGCACCGCCTCGCACACCGGCGCACTCTCCGACATGCGCAAGCACGGCCTCTCCGAAAACGGCGGCTCCACCGACACGGGGGAGACGCTGCGGAACCTGACCCTCAAGGGCCTGGAAGCCGCCTCCTACGAGATGCAGCGCCCGATAACGGAGATGGGCTCCACCGCACGCGGCGCGGGCTCCTCCGGCGCCTCCCACCCCATGTCCGTCAACGAGACCGTCATCGCGATGCTGCGCCCGAAGCCGAACATGGCCCGGCTCGCCGATGACCTGCCCGAGGTCCGGGCCGCCGCCCAGGCCGACGTCGACACACCGGCCGGAGTCGGCACGATCGCCTCGTACTGGACCGAGGTCCCGCTGCCCGCCACCGGCACCTGGAACGCACCCGGCAAGGGCGGCGCCCAGGCCGACGTTGTCCTCACCGCTCCGCAGGACGGGATGCCGCTGCTGTTCATCGAGGTCGACAACTGCCACGAGACCCCAGAGGAACTCGCCGCCAAGCTGGAGAAGTACGCCCGGTTCTTCCGGCGGAAGGTGAAGGACACCGACGGCAAGGAGCGCCCGATGTGGCGCACCCGCTGGACGGTTCCCGAGGGCCGGTACGGCGATGCGCCGCATCCGCCCGTGCTGCTGGTGTTCAACCGGATCGGCGAGCGCAACTCCAACCGCACCGTCCCGCGCTTGATGGAGCTCACCCGGCACCTGTGGCAGGGAGAGCGGCAGCGCGATCACCATCTCTACGACGGACGGATCCCGATCATCGCGACCGGGCTGAAGAACCTCAGCGAGCACGGCCCGACCGGCCCGGTCTTCCTCCGCTTCGGCCGCGACCACATGCAGCCCCTGCGGGAGGCGATCGGCAACGCCCGCCGCGAGGCCGCCGACACCCGCGCCCGGGAAGAGACCGCGCGCGCTCAGAAGGAGCACCAGGCGAAGGTGCAGCGCGCGGCGCAGGAGCAGGCCGCGAAGAAGGCAGCCGAGCGTGAGGCGCGCCGTCCGGTGTGCGCCGACTGCGGGGCGAAGTTCACCGACGAGCGGTGGGAAGCGGCACAGGCGACGGACTGGGGCACCCCGAAGGACTCCCACCCGCAGCTGTGCGACGGCTGCAAGCAGAAGGCCGGCGCCGTCGTCAGCCCAGCGGCTGATACCCAGGAGCGCCAGGAGCCGGTACGCGGCGAGGCAGGGCCGGACGACTTCTGGAACACCCCCCAGCGCCCCGTCTGCACCGAATGCGGTGCCGCGTTTACTGACGAACGATGGAAGGCGACCGCGCGCGTCGGCTGGAACCATTCCCCAGCGAAGCGCCCGTCTCTGTGCGGGGACTGCGACCGGCGGTTCGAGTCCGACTTGGAGCAGACCTGGGGTGTGGATCACCGGCAGGAGCAGCGCGACCAGGAGCAGGACCAGGCCGCGCCCAAGCAGAAGGCCACCGGCTGGTTCTCCCGCCTGCGTGGCTGAGCCGGGCAAGCCGCTGGCGGGCGCGGGCAAGCCCAAGGACACCTTGGGCAAGCCTCGCCGTCGGCGGCGGCGAGACGATGGGTACACACGTACCGGGCCCCGGCTGTCGGCGGTGGCTGCAAGGCTGGTGCGCATGGACAGGGATGAGGAGTTGCTGCGCGGCCGGGTCTACGGCACCGACCACGACCACCCGGGGCCGCTGCCTCACCGCGACTACGCCGAACTGGTCGGCGGTCCGCTGGATGGCCTGCTGCTCGACATCACCGGCTGGACAGCGGACGAGATCCAGACCGGCGTCGCGCTGATGACCGAGCTCGGGCAGTTCGGCGCCGGCGGCCGCGCTCTGTACGACCCGCGTCCCGGCGAGCGGAACCGCTGGGACTGGTCCGGCGACACGCCCTGACCGCATCACCGGCAGGTGGGGTGTAGCGCAGACCTGTGTGGTGCCGCGAGGATGGGCGGAACACAGGCAGAGGCGGGGGCGCAGATGGAAAGTTTCTTTGAGCGGGTGGGGCGTATCTGGCCGGTGGGTCGCCGTGACCTTCACTGGCACATCCTGCCGACCCCAGATGAAGCTGGCGTGCTGGCCACGTCGTATCAGGGACTCGCCACGAAGGGGCTGCAGAGCGTGCCGCCGGAGTGGATGCACTGCACGCTGATGCACGCCGTCGGCCTGGACCGCTCCGACATCGACCTGGACGTGCTCCTCAAGGACGTTGCGAGCTTCGCGCAGAAGGTACGACCCTTCAACCTCACGTTCGACCGGCCCGCCGTGGGCAACTTCGCTGTGGAGATCAGCGGATGGCCCGGACGGCCGTTCACGCAGCTCGTGGATGGCCTGACCGAGGCGATGGTCCGCACCGGCGGCGCCGTCACGGCCGCGCCGAGCCGCTTCCCTCATCTGTCCGTGGCCTACGCCTCGGACGGTGCTGAGAGTATCGACGCCGTCAGCCTCAAGGCGGCGTTGGCGGACATTGAGCAGCCGCTGTCCGCAACCGTGGTCGCCGACAGACTGCACCTCGTTGAGCAGTGGCACGACGGCGCGCACATCATGTGGAAACCCGTCGCGGCGGTGCCTCTCGCGGGGGTGACCGGATGACCGGCTTTCCTGGTCCGCGGCCGATGCACGGCGACGAGGTGCGGCTCACCACCAACACGGCCTCGGCGACGTTCACCGGGAACGTCATCTCGCAGGGTGTCCTCCGCGATGGCAGGGGGTTCGTTGAGCTCACCCTGCCCGACGTCGACCCGCAGCAGCGGCGGGAGGTTGAGTGGGCCAAGCGATTCCAGTACGAGCTGTACCGCAGTGGCGCATTGCTCTACTCCTCTCCACCTCTGACCCTCAGCGAGACCCGGCGGACAAGCGACGGCTCCCTCGTAATCGCCGGATCCCCCTGAACGATGCGGGATAACGCTGCCGCCCCCTGAGCCCCGGCTGACTCGCCCGTCGAACCGGACCGGGGCACGCTGGGAGGCGTGACCAGCGCACCGATCGTCGTACACCGGCCCTCCCGTACGGGCGGCCGGAGAGTCACGGTGCACAGCAGTGGCCGGGACGAGATCCTCGGCACCGCATACAGCGACCACGACCTGGTCGTGTTCCTCGAAGGCGCCGGCGTTGCCGACCCGGACGCCATCTTGGACGACCCGCAGTGCGTGGAGTGGCGCGGCGGCCCCGCCCACCAGTTCAGCGCCGCCTGACGATCGAGCGGTGCGGGGAGAGACCTCGCCGGGGACCCAGGATGTTGACTCAACGATCTCCGCGAGGGGCTCGGGCTTCGAGCTCGTCGATGATGCTCGCCCAGATTTCGGTTGCCTGGGCCGGCACTTTCGCCTGCGCATCCTTCATGGCCGTAAGGATCTCGACTTGCTTGTGCTGGAAAGTGAGCGACCACGAAGCCGCCGCCAGCAGGGTAGAGAGCTCAGAGAGGACACGCTCGGGCTCGGAATGATGTTGCAGCAGTTCGGCTACACAGTCCGCGCTGGCTGCAGCGTATGCATGCGCTTGCCCGTCCTCGTTGACGAACAGCCCCTGCACCACTCCTTCCCGGTAGGCATCCGGCCACTGTTCCGGCTGGTTCGCACACGCACGGATACCTTCCACGCGGACATTGTTCGTCTCGTTCGCTGCTCTTTGCCCGACGGCAACACCCAGACGATGCTGCTCAGACTTCTCGAGCCTGGGGACGTTAGCTGCCTCCAGCCGAGCCGCGAGATCGCCCCCATAGAAGACAGTGCCGCTCTGTAGATCAGACACCAGCGGCGATACCGCGCCCAGGAGCACGGTTTGAAGCCGGCTCAACGCCCATCGCGTCCACAGCAGCGCTGCATGGACGGCTGCCTCGGCAACCTCGTCCGTGATGCCGTGCACGACCGCGCGACCATGCCCAGTTCCGTAGGCATTGCGCAGCTCACGCAACTGGCCAGCCATCTTCTTCGCTGCGTCAGGTATCTGCCGCAACGGATGATTCCCTGGCACTGCCGGCCCGATGACATGCTCGATGACCCGATGCGCCAACCCCAGCACCTTGTCGTACTCGTCGCCGTCAGCGACCACGCGTCCATAGGAAACGAGCGTGACGCGAGCAACGCTCTCGACCAGCTCCTTCGCCGATCCGACGATCAACGGTCGGTCGTCGGAGGTAACGGCAGCCGACAAGCGACCATAAGCGTCGCTGATTGCTTCCCACTGATCGTCCTGAACCCACTCAGCCCGAGGTAGGGGCTCCTGCACCAGGTGTCTTATCACTACGTGATTCTCTCCCTCCCCACTGCGTCCTGCGGGTGCTGACTGATTTGCTGTATATCCCGCTGTGGGGCCGGACAGGAACACGCTGTCCGGCCCCACATCTTGTTCCGCCTGCTCAGCGGCTCAGGCGGATACGTGGCCCCCACGCGAACTCGAGGTCGTCCAGCAGCACGGTCTCCTCTTCCTTCTCCCACCGGCCGCGCAGGAGGAACGGGTTGGTCTCCATCCGCTCCAGGATGACCAGGGTCTCGGGCTGCCCGATCAGCGCGTACCGGCCGTGCGATGCGGGCCTGCTGCCCGGCCCGTACGCGCGCAGCAGTTCCTCCAGGCGGGCGCGGTGCTGCTCCACGAACGCTTCCAGGCGCTCGATGTACCCCTCGCGTTCCTCGGTGCGCACCGTGCTGAGCGCCACGTCCAGGAACTCGCCGTCCGGCCAGTGGCGCGTCCCCGGCGCGGCCAGGGCCCACGGGAAGCGTTCCGCCGCCGTCAGGACGTCCCTCGCGTCCAGCGCCACGGGCGGGGCCGGGGCGGGCGGGGCCAGCTCCTGGCCGTACGCGTTGGCGTCGTGCTGCTCGATGCTCACGTGGTGCCTCCCTCTTCTGTGCGGGCGCGGTAGGCGACCCAATCCGGATCGTGTACGGGCGCCGGCACCGGGGTGTCGGCGGCCGGGGCGCGCATGATGCGCCAGCTGGTGCGCGGCGCGGTGACGACGTGGACCAGGACGACGACGGCCTGCCGTACGGAGCCGCCCCGGACCCACGTCCCGGTGAAGCGGACCTGATCGGCTGCCCAGTCGCCCGCACGCCGCCAGGGGCGAAGGCGTCCGAGCAGATAGCCGGCCGCGAGCGCGGCGGTCGCGGTGACGACGATGCCCATCACGACCACCGCATCCCGACCTCGGACAGCTGCTCCATCCGCTCCGAGGTCAGCGCGGCGGCCCTGCTCCGCTGGTTGTTGACCCACGCCCCCAAGCGGTACTGGTCCTCCCGGCCGTCCTCGGAGAGCACGGTCTCCACGTGCTTGCGCGGGACCGTGAGGTGGCCCTCGCGCTCGAAGTACTGCCGGGCGGCCGCGAGGTTGGCGGTCCACTTGTCGGCCTGCGTACGGGGCCGCTGCGGCTTCTCGTCCTCGGTGGCGGGCTCGATCCCGAGGACCTGCTCGCACATCCACTGCTGCACGCCGGTGAGCTGGTCCCACCCATTCCGCACCGACTGCACCCACCGCCCGAGGTCTTCGCCCTGGCGCAGGACCTCGCCCGCCTCGGTGGGCAGCGCCTCACCAGCGTCCAGGTGCAGCCGGACCAGGTGGAAGGACCGCTGCCACGTCACCGGCCACGACGGGCACCAAGAGGCGTCGATCTCCTCCAGCTGCTCGCGCCGGGTGTCCGACAGCGCCCCGGCCGACGACTCCACCGGCAGCCCCTCCGCACGACGCTGCTCGTTCTGCTGTGCCTTGCGGGCGGCGGCCCGCGCGTTCTTCAGCCAGATGCCCACCGCCGCGCCCTGGAAGGTGGCGTCCAGCGGCGCCAGGAGGTGCCCGTTCTCCTCGGCCCACCCGCGCGCGGCGGCCAGGCCCTCCGCCCATGCGACGTCGAAGTGGGACCAGATCATGCCGAGCTTCTCCAGCTGGGTGACGCGGTCCTCGTCCATGTCCCCGCGGGCGTAGAACCTCCTGGCGTCGGCGGTCCACTGCCCGAGAGGGAACCCGGCGAGCGAGGCCGGCCACACCGCGGCTTCCGCCTCTTGGCCGTCGACGGCGGGCACGCGGAACGTGAACGGCACCTTCAGGTCGCCGTGCTCGCGGGCGTAGATCACGGCCGCCTCCACGCCGCGCCGCCAGTGCTCGTGCTCGGGGTTGAGGACGCGCAGGTTGATGAACGCCGCGAGGGCGGCCGGGTCGCGGGGCGTACTGAACTTCAGGAGGGCCTTGGCGGGGGCGCTGACGCCTCCGGAGCCGTCCCCGCTCCCGTTGCTGCTCTTCCCGCTCTCGTCCTTCGCTACGGGCTTGTAGGCGCTCGGCACCTGTTGCTCCGCGAGGGTCTCCACGATCCTCGCATCGTGAGCCCGCAGCGCCTCCAGCAGCTTCGCCAGCCCGCCGAACGCCCGGGAGGTGAGCATGTTGTCGGCCGTCTCGCCCGGCCCGAGCAGTACCGGCACCACGAGCGAGGCCATCTTGCCCTCGCCCGGCTGCATCCGCAGGGCCCGGCCCACGGCCTGGACCAGGTCGGGCATGGAGCCGCGCACATCCGCCCAGTACACGGAGTCGCAGTGCTTGGTGTCGACGCCCTCGCCCAGGACCTTCACCGAGCACAGGAAGCACTTCTCCACCACGGTGCCGTCCGTGGCGATCCCGTCGGCGAACTCGCCCAGCAGCCGGCGCCGGTGGAGCGGCTTGTGGTCGCCGCACAGCCAGTCCGCCCAGATGGTCTTGGGGTAGAGCTCGGGGTCGCTGGCGTGCAGCTGCGCGGCGACGTCGGGGAGGCCGGCCGCGAACGCTTCGGCCTCCTTCACCATGTGGTGGAAGACCAGCGTGCGGCGGAACCCCTCCTCCGAGGACGCCTTCACCAGCGCGGTCTGCAAGGCGGCGAGGCGGGCCCCGCGGACCTCTGCTGAGCGGCCTTCGGCGCCCAGGAGCTGGGCGGCCTGGAGCGCGGTGTCGGTGACGTCCACGCATACGACCTGGTAGGGGGCACAGATTCCCCGGTCGATGGCCTCCGAGAGGGTCAGGGTGAACGCCCTGCTGCCGAAGGGGCCCTCGGGGTCGTCTTCCATGCTCGCGACCAGCTCGCCCGGTGCGCCGGCCTCGTCCTCGTCCCCGAGCTGCCACAGCCGCGGCGTGGCCGTCATGTAGAGGCGGCGCAGGGCCGGGATGCGGGTGTTGTCGTGGATGACCGCCCACGGCTTCCCGATCCGGCCAGAAACGCGGTGGGCCTCGTCCACGACGATCAGGTCCCAAGCCGAAAGGCCGGCGGCGTGCGCCCGCTCCAGCGTGCCCAGACCGAGGCTGGCGTACGTGGCGTAGACGGTGACCTTGTCCAGGCCGCGCGTCCACTCCACCAGCTCGTCCACGTCCGTGGTGTTGGGGAAGGACACCTCCTCACCCCGCAGCGAGGACACCCCGATCATCGGCCCCCGGCGGCCTCCCTCGCGCCACGCGGACTCGGTCTGGGCGAGCAGGTCCAGCGAGGGCACGAGCACCAGCACACGGCCCGCATGGAGCTCCTCCGCGCTGCGGACCGCCACCCGGGTCTTGCCGGACCCGGTCGCCATGATCACCTGCGTTCGAAGCCCTCGTTCGGGCACAAGTGATCTTGCAGGCAATTCGAGCGCACGGAGGACCGCGTCAATGGCTTCCCGCTGGGCTGCCTCGCGCTGATCAATGCGGTTGGTGGTCGACATATCCGCCTGCCTTCTCCTGGATGCCGTCCAGTCGACTGGAGCGGCCAGAAACGGGAAATCTGCACGTAGACGAGCCGCAAGAGCTACGGTTGGACTGACGCGATCGGTTCGCTGCTCTGCCTCACCGAGCACCGGAAAGGCCGTGTGGTGGATCTCGATAACCTCCCCAAGTGCTCCGGGGTGGTGTGCTCTGAGTCCAGAGTCTATCCCCATATCAAAAAAGAGACACACGGAATCACGAGATTCCCCCTAACGTGGCCAGAAGCTGTTAGTCTGTCCTTATCGCAAGCCGTAGAGGGGCCCTGACGCTCCCTCAATCCACGCCCCCGCCCGAGAGGCCGGCCCCCGTGCTCCCGCTCTCACCCCGACTGCCCGTCACCACCCCTCCTCTTGCTGCTGCTTGTGGCGTGAGCCCTGTGGGTGGGCCGCGCGGAGCGTGGCACGCCTTGCCCGCGCGGGGAGTTGGGGGCGCGCCCTGAGTGGCTGGAGCGCAGCGGAGGCCACGGGTCGGCCGGAGGCCGGCCCCGGGTCGCGGAGCGGCCCGCCTGCCCTGCGGTTGGCGGTGGGCGCGGAGCGCGTGCCGCCTGGTGGTGAGCGGAGCGAGCCGCCTCCGCTCACGCGGAGCGGGAGCGGCCGGGGAGCGAAGCGACCCGGCTCGCTGTGACGGGCGCAGCCCGGAAG